>NZ_JBGFCF010000013.1:0-146296 GCF_041205445.1 Falsihalocynthiibacter sp. CO-5D18
ATTACAAAAACTGGGATGCGAACTAAGGCAAAATGCCTAAGCGTCGCGGGATGGAGCAGCCCGGTAGCTCGTCAGGCTCATAACCTGAAGGTCGTCAGTTCAAATCTGACTCCCGCAACCATTGTTACAGAACAAGCCACCTTCGGGTGGCTTTCTGCGTTTCTAGGGTTCCCCAAAGATAACAATCCAGCAAGTTCAATAGCCAAGGTATCCCCGTCTGGGATCAGGGTGATACTGGTGAGGAGGTTACGGATGATCTCGCCAGTTTCTGTCCTTGTGCTAGGCTCATTAAAGGCGTCTGTGAGGTCGGCCACCTTGCTGCGATACATATCCGCGAGGCCAGGGTGGAGCAGAACGGGCGGATTTCTGTCCGTCTCTGCGAGCTTGGCCTTCATGCTCTGCTGGAGCATCCCATTAGAAATTGCATCGATAATGGCGTCTATCTGTTTGGTAACCTGTGCCAAGTCGCGTCCTGCTTTGGCGTGATCTTGTCCGATTGTTGCAGAGAGGCGATTGAAATCTTTCTGATTGGACCGCGCAAACTCGGCAATCAGATCAGCTGTTGAACCCAATTATTCAGCGTCGAATGCCCAACCACCAAATCTGATGAAAGCTGGGGCCGCGTTAAGCCACTGGTCGTGCCAATCCGCACCGCATCACGCCTGTGTGTCTCGGTGCCATTTTTTGTCTCCTTCATAGCAAACATAGCTCGAAAGAGGCCGGAACTAAACCGCGACAAGTCCACTCTCAATCATAGAGCTGACAACCAAATAGTCAGCTCTTTTTCTGCAGATTCTATGCTTTCGCTGTTGATAATCTGTCTTTTCACACCTTGGGCGACCGCTCGCACGCGCTTATTGACTCCAACGTCTTTACTGCCACCCAGTTCGACTTCCAGTTTATCATAGATTGATAATAGTCTGTTTTGGATTGTTCTCAGCGATTGCCCTCGACGTTCGGCAATCGACTTGTCTGGCAAGCCAAGAGCCACATCCATCAATATCGTTAGCTCTACATCATTGAGCATATTGCTGGTTTGCTTTTGACCCGTTTGAAAGTGATTAACTTCCCTATCGACAACGACTTGCCCCTCTCCCAAGACAGATCGTAGAGCCAATTGTAGTTTCGTTTCGTTCGTAGTTTTGAGCAGGTAACCGTAAGCTGCACCGTTCGGGACAATACGAGTTATGCCGTGCAAATAAGCTTCATCGGAGTAGTTCGACCAAAACAAAATTCTCGTGTTGGGACGCTCCGCCCATATTGTCCTTGCTGCCTCGATGCCATTTCGCTCCTTCATACGAAGGTCCATGATGACGCGCGAAACATCCTGATCACGAGCCAGTCTCTCGCCATCCTTGCCGTTCCTGGCGACCAAAACTTCATCCACCTCAGGTAGAGCAGCGTGCACCATTCCCATCATGTAATTTGAGTGCATAGCATCGTCTTCGATGAGTAGAACTTTCATGCGCTTCCCCTCTCAGGATCGACGGCCCTTGGCGGCAAAACGACCCCAATCAATGTGCCATCAGTTTCGTCAAGCGTGAACAGTGCTCCTATGAGGCGCGCCCGCGTCCGCATGTGTTCTAGCCCCCCAGAGCCAACTCTCGATGGGTCGTTGATCGAAAATTGACCATTATCTTGAACCTGAATGATCAACTCACCTTTGTCAGATCGTGATATCACTATCCGTATGGCCGAGGCCTGCGCGTGCATGACAGCATTATTAATTGCTTCTTGTACAATCCTGTAGAGCGCAGTTCTTATAGCTGCCGGAAGATGGTCGATTTGATCCTGAGTCTCGTCGGTGACTTCGGTCTCAACGCCCGAACTGGTTTTGAGAGCTTGTTGAAGGTGCGTGCGGATAGCGTGTTGAAATCCAAATAGCTCCAAGATGGAAGGTATCGAGGTATCAATTATCTCTCGTAAACCTTGAATGCATACTTGCAACCGATCATGAATTTCACCTATTTTGTCTATTGACTTAATCGTTTGAAAGTCTCGGGCGATCCTAGTCAAATCGGCCAACGTCTGGTCATGCAGATCCATACCAATGCGTTGACGTTCTTGTTCTAGGGCTTCTGTTAAACTGAGAGCCCCTCGAATTAGGCCCTCTTCACGCATCAAGGTTTCCGTCCGGGCAATTGCTTCGTTCTTAGCTCGTTCGTTCGACCGCAAGGCTAAGAAATATGGTGAAAGCACGTCAGCTATGTTGCGAACCTCTTCTATTGTGTCCTCGTCATAAACGTCTTCTTCTTTTGAAGAGCAGTTTAGCGACCCAATCGTTCTTCCATGAAGTTTCATGGCGACATTCACGCGACTCCTCAACGAATGCCGGGTGATGGGTTCACTCATCGCACCGGGGAATATGTATCGTGCGTCCGTCGTGGCATCCCCAGTGATCATTGCGTCTAAGTTCCCCATCAGGATTTCTTTGACCGGCGATGCAGAAATTAATGACCTTGATGAACCCCACCTTGTTCTTAGCCCTACTTCAAACGTTGTGTTCCAAAGACGATCTTCATCTATCAAGCAGACATCCAAATGGTCGACCTTGATCAGCCGCTCGATTACATCTTTCACAGAGCAGAGTGCGTCGCGAATATCCAGCTTTCCAGCAAGGTGGTTCGAGATTTTGAGGTAGTTTGCAGACTTTGACATTTGATACTTTTCTTGAATAGCTAACCTCATGCTATGACATCAACTTCACCAATGGAATGCGGGCATCCGCATATTAGATGCGGGAATCCGCATTCTTTTCTGCGGGGGTTACTCTGTCACCCATCATGAACAAGCTTCATTATGGGTTACCGCCATAATTGCGGCACTGATATTAATGGAGAGCGGCGGGAGGTCGCTCAGTGGAGGAACTATGACTTTTAAGACTTTTCTGCTTGGCGCTACCGCCGGGCTAACCATCGTTGCATCGGCTCCTGCCTTTGCTGACACATCAGAAAAACGCATTGCACTTTCAAACAACTATGCGGGTAACTCCTGGCGTCAAGCAATGCTCGAAAGCTGGAGCAAAAATGGCGACGCAGCTATCGAAGCGGGCCTAATCGCGGCTGCAGATGCTTTCACAACTTCTGAAAATCAAGCGACGGAGCAAGCCGCCCAGATTCAAAACATGATCTTGCAAGGCTACGATGCAATCGTTTTGAACGCTGCTTCACCAACTGCTTTGAACGGCGCAGTTCAGGAAGCCTGTGACGCTGGTGTTATCGTCGTTTCCTTCGACGGTATTGTTGAGGCGGATTGCGCGTGGAGTATCGCCGTCGATTTCCGCGGCATGGGCCGCTCACAAATCGAATATCTTGCAGAACGTTTCCCTGAAGGCGGAAACATTCTAGAGATCCGTGGTCTTGCTGGCGTCTTTGTGGATGATGAAATTCATGCGGGCATTGAAGAGGCTGTCGCAGAGAACGGAAAGTTCACGATTGTAGGATCAGTTCATGGTGACTGGGCGCAAGACGTCGCGCAGAAAGCAGTCGCTGGTGTACTTCCAACTCTACCAGATGTTGTCGCAGTGGCAACGCAGGGTGGTGATGGATATGGCACTGCACAAGCTTTCTTGGCAACAGATCGCGAACTCCCAACGATCATCATGGGCAATCGGCAAGATGAGTTGCTTTGGTGGCAAGAAGCGCGCGACGAAAGTGGTTACGAAACAACGTCGCTTTCTATTGCGCCTGGCATGAGCACATTGGCATTTTGGGTGGCTCAGCAAATTCTTGACGGCAACGAAGTTCCAAAAGATATGGTTGTCCCGTTCCTGACCGTGACTCCAGCATCGCTTGATAGCGCTTTGAAAACAACGCCTGAAGGTTCTGTAGCCAACACAGAGTATTCGCTTGAAGACACAATTGCGGCTATCGAAGCGGCAAATTAAGAGCGAGAAACTTCTCTATGCTGAATGCAAATGCAAAAACCGGCGAGTCTCCCTCACCAGTGGTTGCTCTGCAAGACGCGCGCATGGTCTTTGGGGGCGTGCGCGCACTTGACGGAGTTAGCTTAACCCTCTCCGAAGGCGAATGCCTTGGACTGGTTGGCCATAACGGTGCTGGCAAGTCGACGCTTGTCAACGTAATCAACGGCAGGCTAACGCCGACTTCTGGATCGGTTGAGTATCCGGAAACGATGGGCAAGGGACTGCCCTCCAAAAATTCAATTCTCGCCCATGAGACCGGAATTCGGAGCGTCTTCCAAGAACTGTCTTTGTGCCCAAACTTAACGGTGCTCGAAAATTTTCGAGTTCCCTACAAGGGAATGAAGACAGCTGGCTGGCGCAAAATTGCGCGGCTAAGAGTTATTGAATCCTTGAATGAAATTTTTCCTGATCACGGTATAAAAGCCGATACTACGGTTGGCGACCTAACCATTGCTGAGCGACAAATGGTAGAGATTGCAATTGCATTCTCGCTCCGTGATTCAGCTCCATCAATGGTTATTTTAGATGAACCTACATCATCACTTGATGCAGCCATCGCAGCCCAACTGCTCGAACATATTAAGAAATTTTGCGCCAATGGCGGAACCATCGTTTTTATCACACATATGATGGGCGAAATTTTTGAAGTCGCGAGCCGTATTGTCGTGATGAAGGACGGCCTAGTGACCGAAGACCGACCGACCTCCGACTTCTCCCGTCAGAGCTTAGTCGATGCCATGGGTCACGTCGTTGCGGGTGGTTCTACCTCCACTTCCGCTGCCCGCAACGATAAAACATTGGGCGACCAAATCGTTGATGCACCGCCGGGCATCAAAGCACGGAAAGGCGAAATTGTTGGTTTGGCCGGTCTTGCTGGTCATGGCCAAGCTGAAGCGCTAGCAAATTTCTATCTTACGCAGACATCAGCATGGCGGGCAAAGAAAGCTCCGCAAGCGGCATTTGTCGCCGGAGATAGAACGCGTGATGGCATTATGCCTCTGTGGTCGATAGCGAGAAATTTGACTCTTAAATCTCTTGTCGAATTCAGTGGAAACTGGTTCGTCAACAAGGAAGCCGAATCCACGCTCGTTGCCTCTTGGAAAGATCGTATTGGCATTCGCACAGATGACGTAAGTAATCCTATTTTGTCTCTTTCTGGCGGGAACCAGCAAAAGGTTCTTTTCGCTAAAGCATTGGCCTCCTCTGCTCCAATTGTTGTGATGGACGATCCCATGCGTGGTGTTGATGTCGGAACAAAGCAGGATGTCTACAAGATGATAAAGCGAGAGGCCGGGGATGGTAGAACCTTCCTTTGGTACTCAACTGAGACAGACGAGGTTTGCCAGTGCGATCGGGTATTTGTGTTCCGAGATGGTGAAATTTCAGCTGAACTCACTGGATCAAATATCAATGAAGAGAACATCCTCAAAGCTTCCTTTGAGTTTCGGGAGACTACAGGATGAACAAAGATACACTTAGAATATTGTTACCAGTGATTTCGTTGGCAGCCCTGCTAGCGGCTGTTTTCTACCTGCAACCCCGGTCCATGAGCTATTTTGGCCTAAATCTTTTGTTCAATTTGGCTGTTCCCGTTGCTTTGGCGACAATAGCTCAAATGATGATCATCATGGTCAATGACATTGATCTCTCAATTGGCGCGTTCGTCAGCTTTTGCGCGTGTGTAACAGCGACATTAGTTCAGGATACGCCTCTACTTGGGTATGCTGTTCTTTTCGCTGCCATCTGTGGATACGCAGCAATTGGCGCAATCATTCAAGCAAGAAACCTGCCAGCAATCGTCGTTACCCTCGGGATGTCGTTCGTCTGGGGCGGCCTTGCGGTCTTGATCTTGCCATCACCCGGCGGCTCGTCTCCTGAGTGGATTAGGTTCCTTATGAAATCAAAGCCGCCGCTTATACCGATGGCGATAATTGCACCCATCTTGATCGCTTTTCTCACCCATATGCTCATAAAAAGATCTTCATTTGGAGTTCTTCTGCGAGGTGTCGGAGGGAACGATAGGGCGATGGCTCGATCTGGATGGTCTCTCATACAGCTCAAAGCTTCTGCTTATGCATTAGCTGGCCTATTCGGTGTGTTGTCGGGGATGGCGTTAGTAGGTCTTGCTACGTCCGCCGATGCAAACATAGCTCTGAGATATACCCTCCTTTCTGTTGCTGGTGTCATACTCGGCGGGGGAGAGTTTACGGGTGGGCGTGTTTCACCGATTGGAGCGGTTATTGGTGCTCTGACATTAACACTTGCAGCTAGTTTCTTGTCCTTCTTACGGCTTTCGTCCGACTGGCAAATTGGGTCTCAGGGAGCGATTTTGATCCTTGTTCTAGCAGTTCGCCTCTTCTTTACGAGAAAGGAGCGCATGTCGTGAGCTCAGCAACAAACTTAAAAGGCGGCTCCGGTCCCCTAAAAATAGTCAAAAAAATCATCTCAAAACCTTGGATATGGGCGTTTGTAGCAGCTTTGGCTGCCTTCACGATGACCATGTTGCTTTCGGGCGGGCAGGGCGCAACTTCGCTTGCATACTCTGCCGCTACATTTGCTTCCTTCGCTGCGATCGTAGGTGTCGGGCAGATGCTAGTAATCACCCTTGGCCCAGGAAATGTTGATCTTTCAATTCCAGCGAATATGACTCTCTCAGCAACGCTTGCGCTTAAGTTCATGGATACAGAGAACAGTCTGATCATCCCTGGAGTGTTTGTCGCGTTAGCCGTCGGATTGGGATGTGGGTTGTTTAACTTCGGTCTCATTTTGCTTTTGCGGATTCCTCCGATTATCGCAACACTGTCTGCATCTTTCATCTTTCAGTCGTTAGCAATTTGGTCAAATCGAGGCATCAGAGTTAAGCCTCCCGAAGCTTTGGCGGATTTCACTACTGGTGGGATTTTAGGGATCCCTAATGTGGCTCTAGTTGCTCTCTTCTTGGCCTTTTTTGCTTGGATTCTAGTGGAACGATCTATCGCCGGTCGTTGGATACTATCAATTGGACAGAATCTTCGTGCGGCTCAACTCAGCGGCGTTCCCGTTAGCTTGGTTCGATTTGGAGTCTATGTAAGCTGTGCGATGTGTGCCTCGCTTGCGGGCTTCTTGTTGGCTAATTTTTCCGGCGGGGCCGCATTGAACATGGGTGCAGAATACATGCTGATGTCCATTGCTGTTGTTGTCATTGGTGGATCTTCAATTGGTGGTGGCAACTCCAACATTCCAGGCATTTGGGGAGCGTCACTATTCATGTTCCTCGTCGTCTCGATGCTTAATTCCTATGGATTCGGCGCGGGCGTAAGATTGATTATGACTGGATTGATCATTGTCGGCGTAGTCTCATTGGCTAGTAAGAGGAGCGACGCAGCATGATGAACAATGATGTCTACGAAGTACGAGATAAACGCTTCTATGAAGTGACCCTCCCAGACGCGGAGTTGAAGCAGATATCCTCCGGACATCTTTGGACAGAGGGTCCTGTTTGGTTCAGTCGTCAGAATGCCCTTTTGTTTTCGGACATCCCAAACCAGAAAATTCACAAATGGACAGCAGATGGGACCACTTCCATTTTTAGGGCCGCCTCAAACTTTGCAAACGGTCACGCACTCGACCTTCAAGGGCGTCTAGTCACATGCGAACATGGGACACGTTCAGTCACGAGAACTGAAGAGAATGGTCAGATTACGACGCTCGCAGCCTCACACAACGATAAGCCGCTAAACTCGCCAAATGATGTAGTGGTGAAATCGGATGGCACCGTTTGGTTCACTGATCCAACCTATGGGATCAAAAGTGACTATGAAGGGTATCCTGCTCGGCAGGAACAGGAAGGGCGCTACGTGTTCCGTTTAGAGCCAGACAATGGACGATTGGATGTAGTTGCAACTGACTTTACACAACCAAACGGGCTAGCATTCTCGAAGGACGAAAGCCTGCTTTATATTGCAGATTCAGGACTGAGCGATGACCCCGAATTTGCACCTATTGTCAGGCGTCATGTTGTAAACGATGACGGGACGCTTTCCGACGATGGCATTTTTGCGACAATGGACCCAGGCATCCCTGATGGCCTACGTGTTGATGAACATGACAACGTTTGGATATCAGCTGCCGATGGAGTGCATTGTTTGGACAAGGATGGTCAGCTTTTGGGAAAAATTAAGGTGCCTGAAATCGTATCCAACCTTAACTTTGGTGGTGCCCACGGAAACGAACTCTTCATCACGGCAACATCAAGCGTCTATGCTCTCCAACTCAATACCAAGTCAGCGATCGCAAAACGATAAATCAAAATGGCCAATGTTAAGGCGAGGCATGGGGTAGCCCTGAAAATACGTCATTTCCGAGGACTCTTTCAGAGGAGGTGGTCCAAAGTTTTCGACCAGTTTGCAGCCTTGTTAAGGCGGATCAGGGCTTCATGTCAGGCTGCTAATCTCATTAGTATCTGACGTCAGTGGCTTGTTTAAGATGGGTATGATCCTGAAGTCAAAGCTATCTAGGCTTTTGGTGCTGGGGATCTTCGCCGCTTTGATTCGCCGTTCAATCATCCGGCGCTCGCGATCAATAAACTCCATCTCACACAGGCGTGCCAGGTAATGAACGTGATCCATTGCCCTACAGGGCATTGCACAGCAATGCACGAGAGGGGTTGTTCTCAGTAGCACATATCTGCGCTTGCTTTACGTATTCTACTTGGAACGTCGGCAAGCGCAACTTCTTAAGGTGATGTTGCAGAAGGATTTGGGGAGCCCCTGTCATGCCACGGCCCCTCCCATCAGGCTCATGTAGCTTGCCGGACGTGTTGTGCCAACATTTGGCTTTGGCAGATAAGGGTAGAAGTCCAAATCCAATCTTGGTGGCCGCTTCTCAAAACGGCACAGCACAAGATGCTTTACGGCATCCATTGACCGGCAGGAGATGCGTGCATCACCGAGAGGGGTAGCCTATTGCCCCATATCAACCGCCTGCTGGATCGCACTCAGCTCAACGTCCTACTCAAAGGTTTCCAGCAGGCGTAGAACTTGCACCCTCGCCATGTCTCTCGGACCAATGGCGGACAATTCCTCGCTCGTTCCCCCGCGCAGGCCTGCCGAACTTGTCATCAAACAGGCAATGCGATTGCAACTCGGTAAAACTCTGTGTCCGCACACGGGGTCGGACTCAAAGGATACGCGCAACAGCGATCTTGGTATTGTCATAAAGAATGGACTGCGGGATGCCATCAAAGAACGCAAAGGCAGACACGTGGCCATCACAGAACGGCTCGGTTGTCTCCGCAGGGTATCTCTTCACAAAAACTGCGTTAGAATGCGGCAGGCTCATCCCGCAGGCGCACAAAGATGCGCTTGGTTGTGTGACGCGGTTTTTTGATTTGGGCTTTGTCCATGCGCAGCATCTTCGCTATCGTCTTACGGTCCTTGTTGAAATAACGCGCGGCTTCTCGAGCAGACATACCGTCCTTCAAACAAGCACGACGCAGACGACTATAAATATCCACAGAATATATCTCCCGCCCTCCGAGTAAACGAGGGACACAAACTGGTGGAATTCTACTGAGCTACAACTGCGATATGCAGCCGCTTCTGCGGGCCATATTGCTCTGCCGTTCACATCTGTGCGATTTGAAAAGTAAGGCTGACTCCGTTGAGGCAATGGCGCTTGCCCGTCGGTTTCGGACCGTCGTCAAAGATATGACCTAAATGGCTACCACATCGGCGACAATGCACCTCTGTGCGTTTCGAAAAAAACGTGTTGTCATCCTTGGTCCTGACGGCATTGGGCAAGGGTTGATAAAAACTCGGCCAGCCTGTGCCGCTGTCATATTTTGTCGAGGCATCATAGAGCGGCAAATCGCAACCTCTGCAGGCGTAAATCCCATCGCGGGTTTCTTTGTCCAAAGGGCTAGAGCCTGCGCGTTCAGTCTTTTCTTCGCGCATCACAAGGTATTCTACTTCGCTCAACTGCGCGCGCCATTGGTCTTCGGTGCGCGTGATTTCAAACGCGCCTTCGGTGGCATGAAGTTTTGTAGCCACCACGGCGGCGGTACCGGACAGAAGGAATAATCGGCGTTTCATGAGAGCCTCCAATTTGGATTTCAGGGCCTGCCCACTCTCGCAATTTAGACGCGGAAGTGGGCGACATTATTTATTTAGGCAAAAGAACACGGTTAACAACGTGGATAACGCCATTGGACTGGTTCACGTCAGCGATGGTGACAAGACTGGCGTTGCCGCTTTCATCAAAGATATAGACTTTGCCATTTTTGACTTGCGCGGACAAGGCATCGCCCGAGACAGCTTCGAAGTGATAGAAACCATCAGAGCTTTTACCCACAGCACTGATGATATTAGCGGCGGACCATTTGCCCGCAACCACATGAGAGGTGAGGATTTTGGTTAGGGTGGCTTTGTTTTCTGGCATCAGCAAGGTTTCGACCGTGCCTTCAGGAAGTGCAGCAAATGCGGCGTTCACGGGGGCGAATACGGTAAAGGGACCCGCGCTCTGAAGCGTCTCAACGAGGCCAGCCGCCTGAACTGCGGCCACGAGGGTTGTGTGGTCTTCCGAGTTTACAGCGTTCTCGACAATGTTTTTGGACTCATACATGGCAGCGCCGCCCACCATTGGGTTTTCGGCATATGCGGCCGTCGACAAGAAGCCAGCAACAACGGCAACGTTGAACGCACGGAAAGTCGTTTTTGCGATTGAGAGTTTCATTGTGATTTCCTTTTCAAAGGGTTGGTTTGTTTTGGTTGTGATGAAAACACGCAACCCACCAATGAAAAGTTTCAAAGTAATTTGAAAGAACGAAAAATGGCCGTTAATTCTTTGAATTTAAAGCAAATAAAATTTTAAATTGTCCAAGCGGACCCGTTGAACACTCATCAAATCAGGACGAAATGATCGTTCCAACGGCCAGAACCGCCCCTGTTGGCGCTCCAGTGGGGGAGCCGCCAGTGGGCTCGTCACTGATCGCAAGCGTTCCGCCATTCATGGCCGCGATAAGAGTTTGCGGCACGGATATCATCGCATTTTCGCTCGCTGGTAAGACCCCCAGAGACACAGGCGCAGGTGCTCCGTCAGCAATGAGCCACAACTCTAGAACCCGCCCTTCGGCGGCAGAGCCAACAATCCGGTTGATATCAATTTCGCCAGAGTTGGGATCAAAGCTTGCCGTGACGACCAGTGCACGATCCTCTGCTGCAATCTCGGCGGTATAGGTCGGCGCTTGTGTGTCATCCAGCATGGAGGGGCCGAAATACGCGGCCAAAACCAGCATCGCAACGACGGCAAACACGCTGCCCTTGTGGCCAAAGAACCACGCCAGCGAAAACCTTGGCGCGGGTTCGGTGGCCCCAAAGAGGCGCGCATCAATGGCGCTCTTGAGGTGAGCGGGGGGCGTGACTTCGGGGATATCATCCGCCAAATGCACAAGCCCTTCGTCCCACTCGCGCAACAAAACACGTAAATCGGGCTCATCACGCAGACGCTTTTCAAACGCAAGACGGCTCTCCGCATCCAGAAGATGCAGCGCATATTCCCCCACGAGGGTAGTATCGTCGTCGTTATGATCGCCCGATTGGGTCATCTGCTTAAACAGTCTTTCAGTTTCGCAAGGCTTCGACGAAGCCATGTTCGCATTGTATTGATCGGCACACCCGCGCGGTCTGCCAAGTCTTGATATGTGTCGCCGTCAAGATAAGCGCCGCGTATTGATGCGGCGTGGTCAACATCCAGTTCGCCCAAACAATTATCGATCTGCGTGCGTTCGGAACTTTGCACTGCGGCGGCTTCTGGTGTCGGTCCACTATCGGCTAGCTCGACAACATCCTCGATAGACGCAGTGGAGATTTTGCGGGCTCTGAGTCTGTCGATTGACAGATTTCGCGCCAACGTAATCAACCACGTCATAGGGCTGTAACCGTTGACGACATAGCTGTTTGCCTTCTGCCAAACCCTGACAAAAACATCCTGCAAGGCGTCTTCTGCTTCGGCCCTATTGTTCAAGACACGTAGGCAAATACCAAAAAGTTTCGCAGAGGTCGCAGAATAAAGGGAAGAAAACGCCGCGCGGTCGCCCAAACCGGTGCGTACAATAAAATCCTCGATGTCAGCGACAGTGTTCATCTTGCTACGCTAATGCGAGGCCAGCACCGTGTAAACGAGCAAGTCAAAAAGTTACGCAAACACCATTGCGAAATCGACTAAACCTACCGCTAGACACTCTGCTCAAATTCTTTTCTTATTTCAGGAGTGGGGGGTTATAAATTTCCGAGACCAAGGAAAGCTTACGCTATGATCACAGATCCCGAGGACTATTTTTTGATTGGATGTGGGCGCTGCAAACGCTTTGCTACGCCAGATTGCTCGGTGCGTAAATGGGCGGATGGGCTCAAGCACTTGCGCCAAATCTGTCGAGAGGTTGGGCTTATGGAAACGGCTAAATGGGGCCATCCGTGCTATATGCACAACGGGCGCAACATTGCGTTGCTCGGCGCATTCCGTGGCGACTTTCGGTTAAGCTTCTTTAATCCCGCGTTGATGAAAGATCCCGAAAATGTCCTCGTGAAAAGAGGTCCAAACACGCAAAATGCAGGTATGATGAGCTTCACAGACAGTACCGCAGTGGCAAAAATGGAACCGATAATCGTTTCCTATTTAGCAGAAGCTATTGGCTATGCGGATGCTGGGTTAGTACCAGTTAAAGAGCCAGTGGAAATCGAATTGCCTGATGAATTGGTTGAGGCCATGGATATCGATCCCGAACTGGCTGAGGCCTTTCACAAACTGACACCAGGTCGTCAAAGAAGCTACGTGATTAATCTCAATGGTGCAAAAGCGTCTGCGACACGCACCACGCGTATTGAGAAGTTCCGTGACAAAATTATCTTGGGCAAAGGCGCGATGGAAAGGTGAACAATATCCGTCCAACAGCCCAAATAAGCGGCGAATTATAAGGCCTTAACCCACTTCGTTTGCTTTTTTTCCCTTTGCCTGTTACTGTCGGCTTAGGCGGATTTTCCGTAAACGCGACTTGAATCGCCAGTTGCAGGACAGTGTCCAAAGCGACTCGCGTCGGTTCTGGAAGGATAACTTTTGACAGATTCCACAAACGACCCGAGCGCGGACGTGCCTCAGCCTATTGATACAGACTTTGAGATAGGGCAACACAACGTCACGCCATTCGGCTTTGATATCCACAATCCGGTTTTCGGGATTTCGAGTATCGCTATCATTGTTTTCGTCATCGCAACTCTGATGTTGCAAGGCCCAGCCACAGAGTTTTTCAGCTGGTTACGTGATTTCCTAACGTCGAGTTTCGACTGGTTCTTTCTAAGTGCGGCGAATGTTTTTGTACTTTTCAGTCTGTTCCTTGTGCTTTCGCCTATGGGTAAAATCCGGCTTGGTGGCAAAGAGGCGCGTCCCGATTATGGCTACCTCGGTTGGTTCGCCATGCTTTTCGCCGCCGGTATGGGTATCGGCCTGATGTTTTTCGGCGTGTCCGAACCGATGTCGCATTTTGCATCCTCGATGGGCGGCACAACGGTTGAGGCTGGCGCGCGTACCGATTGGGCCCCCCTTGGTGCTGCGGTTGGTGACACCATCGCCGCACGCGATCTTGGTATGGCTGCTACGATCTTCCACTGGGGGCTGCATCCGTGGTCAATCTATGCAATCGTTGCCCTGTCGCTGGCGTTCTTCACTTTCAACAACGGTCTACCGCTGACATTGCGTTCGGCGTTTTATCCGCTTTTGGGCGAACGGGTCTGGGGTTGGCCGGGGCACGTCATTGACACTCTCGCAGTGTTCTCCACGCTTTTCGGTCTTGCCACCTCACTTGGCTTTGGCACCGAACAGGCACTTGCTGGGTTCAATTTCCTCTTTGGTTGGGGCACTGGCAATATCGCCAAGGTCGTCCTCATTTCGGTTATTACCGCACTGGCAACCATTTCAGTGATCCGCGGCCTCGATGGTGGGGTTAAAATCCTATCTGAGATCAACATTGGGCTCGCCTTGCTGCTCCTCTTGTTCGTAATCGTCGTTGGGCCGACAGCCATAATCTTTGATACGATTGTCTCAGGTGGCATTGCTTATGCACGCGAAATCATCCCTCTCTCTAATCCCTTCGGACGTGACGACACCAACTTCATGCAGGGCTGGACTGCGTTCTATTGGGCATGGTGGATTTCTTGGTCGCCTTTCGTGGGCATGTTCATTGCGCGGGTTTCTCGTGGCCGGACAGTGCGCGAATTCCTGACCTGCGTTATCCTTATCCCAATGCTCGCCAGTGTCGTTTGGATGGGTGCCTTTGGTGGTGCTGCTGTATCGCAAGTGATGGCGGATGCGGCGGCTCCCGTGATTGGTGTCGCACAAGAACTCAAGCTCTTTGTCATGCTGGAACAGTTGCCCTTTGCGTCGATTACGTCGCTTCTGGGTATCGTGCTGGTGCTTGTGTTCTTTGTGACGTCGTCGGATTCCGGCTCGCTAGTGATCGACACAATTACCGCTGGTGGCAAGATTGACGCCCCCGTACCCCAACGCGTTTTCTGGTGTATATTCGAAGGTGTGGTTGCCGCGACTCTGCTCCTTGTTGGCGGCAGCAGCGCGCTTACGGCACTTCAGGCGATGGCTGTTTCGACGGGCTTCCCGTTCACCATCGTTCTCCTTGCGATGTGTGTTAGCCTTTATATCGGTATGCGCAGATACGTTAAAGCAATGACCTAAACGTTCCGTCTGGCTCCCTGTTTTGGGGGCCAGACACCACTTCACAATTGCGAAGCCCTCAACGGCTACGGCTCGTCTGGATTCTTCCGAACCAGCTATATACGGTCCAAATAAGTTTGATATTCCACATCGGTAACCATAGCAGAAAGCTTTTGAATTTCTGCCCGACAGCAAGCGGTAAAGACCCTTCGGTACTCTTTCCCAAACACGTCCACAGCCGCAGTCGAGCGTGAAAACGCGTCAACAGCTGGAACCCAAGTTCCGTACAGGCGCTGTTTGATTGCCCCCCCTTCATCGATAGGCTTCCCCGGGTCCATTTTATTTTTTAATCCAATCAACGCTCCACCCAGAATGGCCGTCAGCGCGAGATAGGGGTTCACATCCGACCCTGAAATGCGGTGTTCAAAACGGGCTGCTGGTCCCTGACTTTCGGGCACACGAACGCTGGCGCTGCGATTGTCTAAGCCCCAATTTGGCTGTAGCGGTGCATGGCTGCCTTCTTGAAACCGCCGATAGGAATTTAGATGCGGCGCGAAAATAACCTGCAATTCCCGCATGGTCGACAAAAGACCGCCGATGGCGTGGTGCAAATTTTCTTTGCCACCGTCTTCAAGTGCAAAGATGTTTTCGCCGTCTTCATTGATCAAGCTTACGTGGAAATGCATCCCACTTCCGGCGTCGTCTCCATAGGGTTTCGCCATGAAGGTCGATTCCAAATCGTGGCGTTGCGCACATCCCCAAACGAGGCGCTTGAACAAAATGGCGTAATCCGCCGCCGCAATCGGATCTGGAACATGTTTGAAATTGATTTCAAATTGGCCGGAACCTGACTCCGCAATGATAATATCCACGGGGAGATCCAGGGCTTCGCACCCCCTGCGGATTTCGCGCAGCACGTCTTCCAACTCATCCATCGCATCCAAATCATAGAGCTGGGTACCCATGGAGCCAATCGGGGGGATGGGCGCTGAGCCCAGGTTTTTGCGTTTGCGAAACAGATAGAATTCCATTTCGGCGGCCACAACTGCGGTCAGCCCAATTGCGGCAAAGCGCTCAACCATCGACGACAATTGCTGGCGCGGGTCATAGATACAAGGCGCGCCGTCTTCAGTTTCCAACGTCATCAAGAGCTGGGCCGCAGGTGTTTTGGTCCAAGGTAGCCGTTTGAGCGTGCGCATGACGGGAACGCCATAACCATCAGGGTCGCCAGTGGCGAGGGCCAGTCGGGTTTCGTTCACGTCGTGCCCCCACACATCCAGCGCATACGAGGAAATAGGAAGGCGCACGTCCCGCGTCAGGAGCTTCCTCGCTCCGTCCGGTGGCATCCATTTGCCACGGAAGATCCCGTGCATATCTGGGAACAGGAGCTCAATGCGCTCAAGGTCTGGGTTCTCGGCTAGAAAATCTAGAAGGATTTTACGATCTTCAGGGCTGGGTGTCTTTGGCATTCTATTAACCTCAAGCGCCGCAATCTCGGCGTCAAATTAGTTGCTCGTCCTTGAAAAAATCGTTTGCAATTTCTCGATTTAGTCTTCAGGAATAATTTGATCAAATATTGAATTTGTGTCAAGATTGAACATGAAAAACCCTTTCGATTTCCTAAAAGCACTCGTCCCGTTTCTTTTCCAATTTCGCGCGCGATGGGGCTGTTTTTGTAGGGTTCTTGTCAACACTTTTCCATATACTAACACGTGCCCAGTGCTTTAAAATAATTTGATCAAATATGTGGTGAGTTGCAATGGGCGTCCATGCCCGCCAGTTTTTAGCTTTCACAGGAGTCCCCTAAAATGCGAGCAACAGAGATAAAATCCATCGTCGCGCAATTGCCCGATCACCTTCAGGAATGGTTGGCGGGGCGCAACCCAGAAGAAATTGAAGCTGTTGTACCGGACATGGTTGGCATTGGGCGTGGAAAAGCCATGCCGGGCCGAAAATTTGCCAGTGAGCAAACCATGTTTTTGCCAACGTCGATTTTCTTTCAAACGATAACTGGAGGCTATGCAGACGTCGCCATTGCAAATGCTTGGGCGGAATCCGATTTGGTTTTGGTGCCGGATTTGTCGACCGCGCGGGCGGTGCCTTGGACGTCGGATGTGACCATTCAAGTAATTTGCGACGTCCATACCCAAGATGGAAAACTTAGCGGTTTGGCACCGCGCAATGTACTAAAACGAGTGCTCGATCTCTATTCTGCGCGCGGGTGGAAACCCGTGGTCGCGCCTGAAATGGAGTTCTATCTTACCAAGCCTAATGTCGATCCTGATCTTCCGATTGTACCGCCGATTGGACGCTCGGGGCGCCAAGGAGTGGGGCGGCAGGCCTATTCCATTAGCGGCGTCGACGAGTATAGCGCCGTGGTTGATGACATCTACGATTTCGCCGAAGCACAGGGCCTAGAAATCGATACCGTGATGCAAGAGGGCGGGGCAGGGCAGCTTGAAATTAACTTAAATCACGGCGATCCCCTAAAGCTTGCGGATCAGGTTTTCATGTTCAAACGCACCATTCGTGAGGCGGCGTTACGGCACGATTGCTATGCAACCTTCATGGCAAAACCGATGGAAAACGAGCCCGGAAGTGCGATGCATGTGCATCAAAGCGTTGTCGATATTGAGACGGGCGCAAGTGTGTTCAATGATGCGGACGATCAAGCGACTGAGCTTTTCCATGGTTTCCTTGCGGGCCAACAAACCTATTTGAATTCGGTGGTGTGCCTGCTCGCGCCCTATGTGAATTCGTACCGCCGACTTGTGCCAGGGGAATCCGCGCCGATCAACCTTGAATGGGGCACGGACAACCGCTCGACGGGCTTGCGCATTCCGATCTCCAAGCCTGAATCACGGCGAGTGGAATGTCGGGTTGTGGGTATGGATGCCAATCCGTATTTGGCGATGGCTGCTTGCCTGGCCTGTGGATACTTGGGTATGGTTGAGAAGCTCAAACCCCGCGAACCAATCGTGAGTGACGCGGGCGATTTGCCCCATGAATTGCCCCATGATGTGAAGGAAGCATTGAAGGCCTTTGAGAACGCGCCCAAGGTTCAGGAACTGCTTGGGGTCGAATTCAGTCAGCTTTACATCGCAATTAAACGGTCGGAACAAAACGACTTTTTGCGTGTGATCAGCCCGTGGGAACGGGAGCACTTGCTGCTGAACGTATAGAAAATTAATGGCACCCTGCTTTTCGATCCACAAGGAGTCCGAAGCGTTGTATTTCGGCGAGCGGGGACTAAGCGTTGAACCGTCGGCGATAGATTTAGAAAACAAAGCATAGCATGCACGGCATATGTTTGGCGTTCGGAAACGGCATGACGGCGGGAGAGTGAAATTTTCAATTCGCAAGTCGCTAAATCCTCAACTTGGTGCGTGACAGCAATCATCCTATCGAGAAGTTTTTTCCATCTCCGGTCGCTGCATGGAATAAGGAATTGGTGCGTTGGATCGCATTTCGGACCGCGTTTTCGTCAAAAAGGACAAGAATAGCACACCGTCTTCCCGCAATTGATTGCTTTTAACAATATAATCGTGATTCTATTGCTGGTAGCGGTTGGAAGAACCCGCGTCGCTTTTAGAGGGCCAGCTTTGAAAGTCAGAGTCATTGGGCACAGCCTCTGTTGATTGAAAGTATCACTAATTGGACACTTTGGTGAGACTAAGCGCCAGCGGAGAGGTTGCTACAACCATTTTTGGGAGAAGTGGCAATCCGAAACCACAGAAGGAACCGCCGTTGCGATGCGCGTAAATTCTACTTAGCCGACAGCATTAAGGCGGTGCATCTACGGGTCAAAAAGGACCGCAATTGAAACGGTAAAACTGTGGCGAAAATGGCGCGGGAGTGTATAGTGGTGCAAAATTGGGTAAGTTTTCTTTCATTTTGGGAAGAGTAAATGGTCGTGGCACGCGCACTGTGCCATAATGGGAATACGAGAATGTTGATGTCGCGGTTGCGCGCCAATTCTGAGTGGCCATGGTTCACATGGCATTAATACTATTCGATATTTAACCAAGGCTAGAACATAGATCTTGGAGGTTTTTTTTGGAGGACGTGAGAATGCGAAGTAATGTGCTGGGGCTGGTTTTAGCCAGAGTTTTCCTTGTTATTCTGGCATTGGCGGTTGGGCTGTCAGAGCCTGTAAACGCTCAGGCTGGTCCGTTTTCAGGTGGCTGGAATCTCCAACCCGAAGCTTCATCCTTGGAGTTTCAATCTGTTAAAAAGCAGACCGTAGTTGAGTCCAGCAGCTTTGCCACATTAGCGGGCACAATCGATGAAAATGGCCTTGCCAAAATGTCGGTGCTGCTTGATTCCGTTGATACGAAAGTTGATTTACGCAATGTTCGGATGCGTTTTCTGTTCTTTGAAACATTCAAATTTCCCGAAGCGACAATCACAACCCAGATCAACCCCGCAGATTTGACCGATTTGGCACAGGTCCGCCGCAAGCAGATCCCGTTGACATATTCGATTGATTTACATGGCGTTTCGAAAACATTTGAAACTGTGGCAACCGTCACGTTGTTGAGTGATGATCTAGTATCAATTGCAAGCCGGACACCGATTTCGGTAGCCGTAGAAGATTTTGATCTCACCGATGGTTTGGCCAAATTGCAAGAGGCAGCAAACGTTGATATCGTCCCGTCGGCGACCATATCGTTTGACTTCTTGTTCGCGCGCGCCACATCGCAAGCTGCCGTGGAACCCATATCATCCGAGCCAGCTAAGCCCGCCTCTGTCGCCCTAGAAGTTGTCGGAAATTTTGATCAGAAAGCCTGTGAAGGGCGTTTTGAAATTCTTTCGCGCACTGGCAGCATCTATTTCTCCTCCGGAAGCGCCCGCCTACAGGACACGAGCGCTCCCTTGCTAAATAGCCTCGCAGAGATCATCGCCCGTTGCCCCGATTTGAAAATCGAGGTCGGCGGTCACACGGATTCTGATGGTGGGGACGCACAGAACGAGCGTCTTTCCCGTTCGAGAGCGGCGTCTGTTGTCGATTATTTGCTCGCTAAAGGCCTTAATCCTGACATGTTGGAAAGCAAAGGTTACGGCGAAAGTAACCCCATTGCCACGAACGATACCAGTGAGGGGAAATCCAAAAACCGCCGGATCGAATTTAAGGTATTAGGTAGCTAAATGAAAAACGTTGTAAGTCCCATTCTTCAATTCCTATCGCGACCCGCCGCTTGGCTTGTGTGTGCTCTGGCATTTTCTATGTCCGCACAGACCAGTTTGGCCGAGCCACGGGTCGCGCTCATCATGGGAAATGGGGCTTACTCATCCGTGACGCAACTCGACAATCCCGTGTCCGACGCGCATCTTATGGAAACTGCGTTGATCGAAAGCGGCTTTGACGTTCGCGTTGTCACCGATGCCTCTCAAATCGACATGAACCGTGCCATTGCACAGTTTGGCCGCGATCTGCGCAGCGGCGGAGAAGAGACAACGGGGCTGTTTTACTACGCAGGGCACGCGGTTCAGTCTTTTGGCTCGAACTTCTTGCTTCCCGTCGACACGCAGCTAACGGATGCTGCCGATTTAAGTTTGGTTGGTGTTCCCGCTGACGCCGTTTTGCGACAAATGTTTTCCGCCAGCAATCGCACGAATATCGTGATTTTGGATGCGTGTCGCAACAATCCCTTTGAGTCAATTCCAGCTTTGAATGACAATGGCCTCGCCGAGATGAACGCCCCGCGGGGCACGTTTTTGGCCTATTCTACGGCACCAGGCGCTGTCGCGCTTGACGGCTTAGACGGAAACAGCCCGTTTACCAAAACCCTCGCAACGGAAATTACACGTGAAGGGGTATCCCTTGAGCAGACATTCAAGAGCGTACGGATTGAAGTTGTTGCGCTTACGAATGGTCAGCAGACGCCTTGGGATACATCTTCGCTCACGTCCGATTTTGCCTTCCGCGCGTCACAGCCTTTGACCCAAGAGCAAGTGCAGGAAAAACAACTCTGGGATTCCGTGCGTCATAGCGACGATCCGGTACCTATCATGTTGTTTTTGCGAGCCTACCCTGCAGGCATATTCACGGTAGAGGCGCGGGATTTGTTGAATGAGATAATGCGCGCCGAGTTGGCGGGTGGCGAGAGTGATACCACTACGGCACAGGTTGCTGCGCCGACCGTTGAGCCTGAAGTCGCTGAGAATACGGGCTCAATTGCGGATGAGGAAGCCTTGATTGGGGCCGCCCAAAGCTCGGGGAAATCCGAGGATTATGAGGCCTATCTTGAAGCTTATCCCAACGGTATCTATGCGGAACTTGCGGGTTTTGAGCAGGATATTCTCGCCCAAAAAGCCGCAGCAGCGGCTGCGCCCGTCGCGGTTCCAGAGAGTTCCGTGGCCGCGGTTGAAAGCTCGCAGCAAGACGTGACGTTTACGACACCACTTACCTCGCAAGATCCAGAGGTGGTTGGTCGAAGCATTGCGCAACTCATTGAGGGATCGCCTGCGTTCCCGCCTTTTGAAGGCTTGCCCGAGGAAGCGTGGAATGGGAAAACGTGCTCCAATTGCCACGAGTGGACTGCTGAAGCGTTGTGCACGCAGGGGAAAACCTACCTCCTAGCCAGCAATGAACGTTCCCTGTCGAAATCGCACCCTTTAGGTGGAGCGTTCAAGCAAGGATTGCGTCATTGGGCTGGGGGCGGATGTTTACCCTAAGCGTGCCACGAGTTACTTCGCGGTTATTGTTCGGCGGTTGAGATGAAAAAATACACCCATTCCCCCTTGAAGTCTTTGTGTTGTTCTCGCGCCTCAGTAACCTGAGCTTTGAGGAATTCGAGATAGTTTTCGGCCGGTTCTTGCAAGGGGCGCGGATCATCATAAAGCACGACAGACGAGGCAAAGGCCGCCGCGATTTCTTGCCCGTATGGGGGCCCGATTGTCAGCTCAAGCGAGGGCTTGTCCCCACGGTCCGTGCCCACCGAAAGGGGGCTTTTGGCGTTAGAAAACTCAAGCGGGACAATCTCGTTGGGTTGGAGATGGATAACCATGCCATCGGCTGTAAAAAAATCGACGTAAACATAGCCGTCGTAGTCGGGTGCCACCAGTTCAAGCGAAAGACGTTGACCCGCGAAATACGTGTAGTTTTGGGCAAATCCAGACGCGCCAATCACACGCGGATTTGTGAGTTGTTCGGTCGATTGGGGAAGGCCCACATCGGCAATACCAGATAGGGCGCTACATTGCGGTCTAGGTAGAATAAGTAATTGATCCGTAACAGGAATTGCACTGCCAATCTGTTGTTTTAATGCGGCCAATACGGGCCCGCGCAAGGCATCTTCAGGAATGTGGCCGCGCAGCTCAAGCTGTCCAGTTTCGGGCAGAAATGTCGCTTGCAAGCGTGCGCAGGGAACGGAGGCCAGAATGGTTGCAATCCCGTCTCGTACTTCACTATGGGCACCACCGGCTTGCATCAGATCACTAGGTTGCATGAACGCCTGAATTGCGCTGAGTGACGCCGCTTCAACCACGGCATTGTCGCCACCAGACCAAGCGAGGGAGGCCTGTCCCTGCTCGGAAGGTATGTCGAGAGAGGCCGAGGGTATAGCTTGATCGGAGGGCGACGTGGAAATGGAGGCTTCGCCTGTCGCGGGGATTGCATTGCTTTCCTGTGCCGGGGCTTTCAATTGTGCGGAGGTTTCACCCCGGGGTTGGGTCGATTTGATGGTCGTTGAGGGCGGAGGTTTTGCGGCCTCCGCTACCGCTTTCGGGAGAGATGTTGCGATCTGTGTTTTCTGGGGAACCACTGGTGCTGTGGGAATTGTCGGTACCTCGGAGGGGCTCGTTTTCTGCGACGGCAATGGCTTGGTCGGCACAGAAAGACCTGCTGTTTGTAGGGTAGCGGCATTTGATTTGGGAAAGGCCCCCAGACCCAGAGTTTTGGAATCGGGTTTGCTTTCATTTGCTGCCTCAGGTGCGGTTTGCGTTTCCTGAGCTGCGACGCGTTTCACGTCTTGTGTTTTGATGTCGATTTGAGATTTAGGGAGGTTTTGTGTCTCAAACGGATCGGGCGTGACGAGATATGCGATGGCTCCGAGCGCCACGAAGTGGAGGGCAACCGAGGCGGCCATGGCGGCCAGCCAGAATGTTTTGGATTGCGTGTTCATGGCATTTCTGGCGTCACAACAAGCACCAAGTCGCGCGCACCGAGGGCTTCAATTTTTGCCATTAACGGCAGGACATGCGCAAGGTCGGCATCCTGATGTGCGTTGATGCGTACCAGCAAGTTCGGATCGTCCGCAAGGCTGACGGACAGTTGTCTAAGCAGGGAGTCCAATGCGGATTCGGCACTGTTCAGAGCGAGTTCCCCTTGCGCACCAATTGAAAGGGTCGCACCGCCACCGGGCATCTCGGTGCCTGTGGTGGAGAAAGCGGGATAAACTGCAAAAGGGGCGGTGGCGTCCATTCGACCGATGAGCATGAAGAAAATGAGCAGGAAAAACACGACATCAATGAGCGGAATGATGGTTTCTGGAGGAAGACGACGGGGGCGACGGGCGAGTTTCATTCGACCGCAGCCAATTGCAAAATGCGCAGTTGAGTGACGCCTGAAGCCGTTATTGTGTCGAGCAGTGACACGAGGGATTGGGTCTTTGCATGGGGCGATGGCCAGATCAAAACGGAAGTATCCGGAAATTGCGCGACCAGGGTGGTTAGGAGCGCGGCGAGGTCGGGGAGGCGCGCTTTCTGCCCTTTAAGGCTGGGCTGCCCGTCAGAATTTAACCGAATGAGCAGTGGGGCATTGGCAGAAGGAGCTCCCTCATTTTCCGGTGTAATTGTGGTGTCAGAGGACTTCACAACGGGGATCATTCCAAGGTTGAGATATGTTGATGTCACCATGAAAAACACCAACATGATTAGCAATACGTCAATCATAGGCACTAAGGATATGATCCTTTTGGGCTCAGTGACTCGCGTAAGTTGCATATCGCTTCCTTCTGAAAATTGGGTGTCGTTTTGACTAGGGTTTCTTTTGGTTCAGTGCAAAAAGCTGGCCTGTTGAGGATTCAATTTGCTGGGCCACCCGCTCGACGCGCGTATTGAGAAGGGCCGCGCCGACGGCCGCAGGAATCGCGACCAAGAGGCCCGCTGCTGTGGTTAAAAGGGCTTGCCAAATACCGGCCGCCAAAAGGGACGCGTTTGCGGCACCCTCCGCCAAAGCGAGTTCCTGAAACGACTGGATCATGCCGAGGACTGTGCCAAGCAGACCCAACAAAGGGCTGATCATGGCGATCAATTCCAAAAGCGGAATGTGCCGCTGCAAGCCGGATATTTCTTGATTGCCGCGCCATTCTAGATCGCCGTCGATGGCATCCGAATTTTGGCCCGATGCTAAAGCCTGCATGGCTACGAGGGTAATGTTGTCAGCAGGTGTCGCCGCTGATTCCATGCATTGAATGGCTGCGCGTTTGTCGCCCGTGGCCCATTTTTCAAGCGCGGCTTTCTGCGCTTCACCATTGGAAATTGTGCCCCGAAGCTGGACGAGTTTGACACCAATGAGCGCCAGAGAACACACCGAAAGAACGAGAAGAACCAGAACGATGGGCCCCCCACTGGTCAAGATTCCGAGGAGCTGTTGCATAGGCTATTTCTCCAGACTGGCGTTGGTGCGGCTGATCAAATCAAGGAGGGGAAAACAATCCATTTCCTCGGCGTTTTGTGGGCGACAAGAGGCAAGCTCATGCAACAAAAGCGCTGATATTCCGTCGCAGGTCGTTTCTGGAATTTCAAACAGTTTCAAAGTCGTGCGCGCGGCTGGAAGCGGGGCCGCGTCGATTGTGAGGAGGCGATCAATAACCCCTTCATTGTTGAGAACGGCGAAGGACATTTCAAAACCTTCGAAAGTCAGATCCGTCTGGTTGCGAAAGAGGAAGAAGGCTTGGCATCCTCCATTCTCATTTGATTCAAATTTATTCAACTCAATTGAGAGCTGTCCTGTATCCGCGCGGGTGAGTGTGGGATGCGCGAACATTGAAGATGCAATTGCGCCTGCTATTAAAGCAGCGGTACGAAAAGAATTCATGGATTAGGCTCCTCTACCTCGGTCCTTTTCACGATGCGTGGAGAGACTCGGAGCGGTCAAGGAATATTTTCTCTCTCATTCATCAGATAACTTCTGGAAATGTTTGATTTATCTGATAGCGTAAGGGCTGATATTGCGAACAAGACCCGCAGGAGTTCAAACTCGTGCTTATATAAAACTATTTTCATGAGCTAATTGGCTCTTTTATAATAATATTCCGGAGCGGTGTTTTGCGGTCCTGCACCTCAAAAAGATTGTACTGTAATCTGGTTTAATAATAGATTTGGGGTTCTGTGAGCCCAAATTGTCGGGGGAGTCTGATTTGAATTCGCTTTTAGTAAACTTCGGAGATGATGCTCCGAGTGGTGAAGATTTAGAATATGACGCTATTTTTGCCTCCTTGCTGCTTGCGGTACAGCCCGGCGAAGAGCGTCAAGTTGGAGATCAGATCATTGAGGCGGAGGCGCCCAAAGACGCGGAAATAATTGAAAAAGCGACGGCCGTTTTGGAGCGTAGTCACGATTTGCGTGCGGCTGTGTATCTGGCGGCCTCTCGTGTGCGCACGCAGGGCTTTGAAGGACTTGCGGATGTCACGGGCTATATTCGGGGCTGTTTGGAGCAGTATTGGGAAAGCTGCCATCCACAGTTGGATGACGAAGATGATGATGATCCGACGCTGCGTGTGAATACAATTTTGGGAATGTCTGATTCCGATATGATGCTCAAATGGATTCGCCTCGCGCCTCTGACTATGAGTCAGGCGTTTGGACGCATTTCGTTGCGCGATATTGCGATTTCAGAGGGTGAGGCCACGGCCTCTGCGGGCGCTGAGCAGACGCTCGATGCCGCTGGGATTTCTGCAGCATTTCAAGACACTGACAGTGAAGAATTGAGGCTCATTTACGATAGCGCCCTTGCCGTACTTGAAGACGTGCGCGCGATTGACGGTATCTTTGATGAGAAAATTCCGGGCCTTGGTCCTGATCTTTCGCCCCTAGTGAAGATGGTCAATCGTGCCGTGGTGCGGTTGGGCAATGAGGTTGGCGCGGACGTTGAAGAAATCGCAGAAGAAGTTGAGGAGGGCGGCGTCGCGCCCGTCAAGGCAACCTCTGCGCCCGCTGGTACAATTTCAACACGCCGAGATGTCGAAAATGCAATCGACAGGATTCTGGCCTATTATTCGGCCAACGAACCCTCCAGCCCCGTCCCGGTAATGTTGCACCGCGCCAAACGTTTGATTGGCGCTGATTTCTTGACCATCATGAAGGATATGGCCCCTGACGGAGTTGATAATGTCATGCGGGTTGGGGGGATTTCCGACGAAGAATAACAAGGCCGAGGCACTTTGCCGCCACGAGTGCCCGAAAGTGAAAATGTACCGCTAAGTCCAACAAAACGGAGAAATATATGTCAAGTTCACAGAAGTTTATTGCGCGAAATCGAGCGCCACGCGTACAGATCGAATACGATGTTGAATTGTATGGTGCCGAGAAAAAAGTTCAACTTCCTTTCGTTATGGGCGTTATGTCGGACCTCGCTGGAAAATCGGAAGTGCCGCAACCCGGCATTGCTGACCGAAAGTTCCTGGAAATCGACGTTGATAATTTTGATAGCCGCATGAAGGCGATGAAGCCACGCGCTGCATTCTCCGTTCCTAATACCCTAACAGGCGAAGGCAATATGTCGGTTGATTTGTCGTTTGAAAGCATGGACGAATTTTCACCCGGTGCCATTGCCGCCAAGGTCGCGCCGCTCAAAGCGTTGATGGATGCGCGCAACGAATTGTCAAACCTGATGACATACATGGATGGCAAGCCTGGCGCCGAAGAATTGATCGCCGACGCAATGAATAATCCTGAACTTCTGAAATCTCTGGCGGCAATTCCTGCTGCTACAGATGCAGACGCAGGGGAGGAATAACCCATGGCTGAAGAAGCAAAAGTCGACGAAGTTGGCGCGACACAAACTCAAGAAGCCGATTTCGCGAGCCTGTTGACCAAAGAATTTAAGCCGCGCACTGATACTGCAAAATCTGCGGTCGAAACTGCGGTTAAAACACTTGCGCAACATGCGCTTGCGAACACGGGTCTGATTTCTGACGATGTACTTCAATCGATTGAATCTATCATCTCCGAAATTGACAAAAAACTGTCCGTTCAGATCAATGCGATCATTCACAACGAAGAATACCAGCAGTTGGAAAGCGCATGGCGCGGCCTTCATCATCTGGTGAATAACACTGAGACAGACGAGAACTTGAAAATTCGCGTCATGAATATCTCGAAAAAGGATTTGCACAAAACGCTCCGCAAATTCAAAGGCGCAGCTTGGGATCAATCACCGATCTTCAAGAAGCTCTACGAGGAAGAATTCGGTCAGTTTGGCGGCGAGCCTTATGGCTGTTTGGTTGGCGATTACCACTTCAACCACTCCGCTCCAGATGTTGAGCTTCTTGGCGAAATGGCCAAAGTCGCCGCAGCGGCACACGCGCCGTTCATCACGGGCGCTGACCCTTCTTTGATGCAGTTTGAAAGCTGGCAGGAATTGGCGAATCCACGTGATTTGACCAAGATCACCGGCACACCTGAATATGCCGCGTGGAATTCCCTCCGCAAATCAGAAGATTCAAAATACCTTGGCCTGACAATGCCACGTTTCCTTGGCCGCCAGCCCTATGGCGCGAATTCCAATCCTGTCGAGGAATTTGCCTTCGAAGAAGACACTGGCAATGCTGAATCCGAAAACTTTGCTTGGGTAAATGCGGCTTATGGCATGGCAACCAATATCAACCGTTCCTTCAAGGAATATGGCTGGTGTAGTCGTATCCGGGGCGTTGAATCCGGCGGGACAGTTGACAATTTGCCAACACACACCTTCCCAACGGATGACGGCGGCGTTGATATGAAATGCCCAACCGAAATCGGTATTTCGGATCGTCGCGAAGCAGAGCTTGCCAAAGGCGGGTTGATGCCTCTTATCCACCGTAAGAATACAGATATGGCGGCCTTTATTGGCGCGCAATCTCTGCATCTTCCGGCGGAATATGATGATCCGGATGCGACATCAAACGCAAACCTTGCGGCACGTTTGCCATATCTTTTTGCGACATGTCGTTTTGCACACTACTTGAAGTGTATGGTGCGTGACAAGGTCGGGTCGTACAAAAGCCGCGAAGATATGCAGCTCTTTTTACAAAAATGGATCGACCAATATATCGACCACTCGTCGAATATCTCAAGCGAGGGCGAAAAAGCCCGCAAGCCGCTTGCAGCAGCAAGTGTTGTGGTTGAAGAAGTCGAAGGAAATCCAGGGTACTACACTTCGAAATTTTTCTTGCGGCCGCATTACCAACTTGAAGGCCTTTCGGCTTCTTTGCGGTTAGTTTCAAAGCTACCGTCAGAAAAATCCTGACCTTTGGCGCGCCAAAATCGGCGCGTCATCCATCATTTTTACCGCGGAATTTACCGCAAAATTAGTTTAGGAGAATACACATGGCATTAGACATGTTTCTTGATATCGAAGGCGAAATCACAGGCGAGTCAAAAGATGGCACGCATAAAGGTGAGATCGATGTTCTTGCGTGGTCATGGGGAATAAGCAACGCAGGTAGCTTTCACAGCGGCGGCGGCGGTGGCTCGGGCAAAGCAAACTTTCAAGACATAAGCGTTACGAAATGGCTCGATTTGTCATCGCCAATTCTCCAGCTCTATTGCGCGAATGGTGACCATTTTCCTTCGGCGACTCTGACTGTTCGCAAGGCTGGTAAAAAGCCTCTCGAGTATATGATCATCAAAATGGAAAACGTGTTGGTTACTTCTGTAAGCAGTGGCGGTTCGGGCGGAGAAGACCGTTTGACAGAAAATGTCTCATTCAATTTTGAGAAATTTGAAGTGAAATACACTGAGCAAAAAGACACTGGCGAATCCGGCACAGTCAAAGAGTTCAAGTGGAACATTGGTGCAAACGAACCCAAATAGGGTTTGTTTTAGGAAATACGTCGCCCCAAAATCTTGGGGCGACGACCTTATTTTTAGAGAATTCTAGGGGAGAACGCTTTTGACCGCCGATGCAAGAGAGTTGTTACAAGCTAACGATTTGCGGGGCGCCCTCGATGCGCTTCAGTCCGCAGTTCGCGCCAATCCCGGTGACGCAAAATTGCGGATTTTCCTGTTTCAATTGCTATGTGTGATGGGTGACTGGAAACGTGCCGTGGCACAGTTGAAACTGTCTGCCGAGCTTGACCCTATCGCCATTCCAATGGCACAGGCCTATCGCGAGGCGATCATTTGCGAAGTATTTCGCGAAAAGGTTTTCGCCGGCGAGAAAGACCCCCTCATTTTTGGCGACCCGGTTCAATGGGTCGCGCTGATGATCGAGGCGAACAAAGCCTTGGCCCTCGGGAATGCCGGACAGGCCGCGGATTTACGCGGCAAAGCCTTTGACCTTGTGCCGGATATGGGCGGCGTCATTAACGGCCAGCGATTTGAGTGGATCGCGGATGCGGATATGCGGCTTGGCCCTATCTTGGAAATCATCGTCAACGGGCGATATTTTTGGATGCCGTTTAGTGCCATCCGTACCATGACCGTTGAAGCGCCCGAAGATCTACGGGATTCTGTGTGGACCGCTGCGCAACTCACTGTTCAAAATGGCGGCGAGTTTGTTGCCTTGATTCCAACCCGTTATACGGGAACTTACCAATCGGGCGACGATGCCGCCATGCTTTCACGCGCAACAACATGGTCGGACCTTGGGTCGGAGACGTTTGTCGGAAACGGACAGCGTTTGATAACGACGGATGCTTCGGAAACCCCGCTGATGGATCTGCGTTCCCTTGAAATGGATGCGCTACCGGTTGGCGAGGGGGAAACCGATGGCTGATAAGACCATAACAGAGAGATTGCAGCCCTCTTTGTTAGATCGATTGACCGATCTTGAGCCTGAAAACAAGAACGAGACCCATGATGCGCGGGTGATCAATTTACGGCGGTTGCGCGACATCATTCGGCGTGACCTTGCATGGCTGTTGAATTGCAATAATCTGGACACGATCATTGATGAAGACGAGCATCCTCAGGTGCGTAAATCGGTACTAAATTACGGTGTCAGGGAAGTATCGGGCGACTTTTCAACAGAGAAAAGAGCCGCAGAAATTCGCAAGTCGATTCATCGTGCGATCACCCTTTTTGAGCCTCGTATCAAAGAGGGTACTTTGGAAATTTTGGAACGTAAGAACAAAGATGGCAGTCAGACGATTGTTGAGTTCGACATTCGTGCGGACATGTGGGCACAGCCCCTTCCGATGGAGTTGTACCTTCGGTCACAGGTTGATTTGACAACAGGTCAGTTACAGTTGGAAAGCGATTAATAGGACAGAATGGACACACGCCTTCTTAAACACTACGAACAAGAGCTGACATTTTTGCGCGAGATGGGGGCGGAGTTTGCCGATTCCTATCCAAAAATCGCAGCGCGTTTGGGCATGGATGGTGTCGAAGTTCTAGACCCCTATGTTGAGCGGTTGCTTGAGGGAAGTGCCTTTCTGTCGGCGCGGGTGCAGCTTGAACTCGAGATGCAATATCCGGCGTTTACCAGTCATTTGCTCGAAATTATCTACCCGCATTATCTCGCGCCAATTCCGTCGATGATGGTTGCGCAACTCCAGCCCGATATGGAGAATGCGTCGCTTGCAGATGGTCACGTCATGCCCCGCAACACACGGCTTCGGTCGCGGTTAACCAATGGATTACAGACGGCCTGCGAATTTCGAACCGCTGCCGAAATGACTTTGTGGCCCATTGAAATATCTGAGGCCGAATACATTGATGGGCGCGGCGCGTTGGTTGCCGCTGGGGTTGCGTCAAATATCGAGGCGCGCGCAGCGATTAGGCTACGGATTAAACGCCACGGAAATGCCCCCATAGGTGAATTGGGGCTGGACCGTTTGAACCTGTTTTTGGGTGGGAAAGGTGCGCTGGGCTGGCAGTTGCATCAGCTTTTGTGCACTGAAAACACAGGCATCGTTGCGCGCTCTACGGATCCGCGTGCGGATTGGACCAAGCCCCTTAAGTCGCGGGTTGAGCCACTTGGTTTTTCGCGGGAGGAAGCCCTCTTGCCAACCCCGCGTCAATCCTTTGATGGATACCGTTTGTTGCAAGAGTATTTTGCAATGCCGGAGCGGTTTCATTTTCTTGAAATCGGCGATCTTTCGGCGGGGCTGTCCCGTGCGGTTGGCGACGCAATGGATGTCTATATCTTGCTGCGAGACGGGAAGCCGGAAATCGAATCTGGGGTAACGCCAGAGGCGTTTTCCCTCAATTGTGTGCCTGCGATCAACCTGTTTGAAAAGCGATGTGATCGGGTTCAGGTTTCGAGCAATAACGTTGAACATCATGTTGTGGCGGATCGCACTTCAGGCCAAAGTTTTGAAATATATTCCCTGTTGAACGTGATGGGCATTCGCGCTGAGGGCCAAGAGGATATTGAACTGCGGCCATTTTATTCCGCGGATGACTTCTCTCCGGCGGGCGACCAGCATGCGTCGTTTTATACAATAAAACGCAAAATGCGGCAGCGTACGGAAAAAGAGCGCCTCAAGGGTGCGCGGACAAGTTACTTAGGTTCCGAAGCCTATCTCACTTTGGTCGACGCGAACCAGGCTCCTTATAGTGCCGAAATGTCACAACTTTCGGCGCGTGCGATGGTTACAAATCGCGACCTGCCGATCCTACTCCCAACTGGCGAAACCGATCTGTTTCACCTGCCCGACGGCGGGCCCGTGAGCATGGTGCGCACCCCCATAAATCCCACGCGTCCCCGTCCGACATTGGCACAAGGCGACGCGGCGTGGCGGCTTATCAGTCACCTTAGTTTGAATTATTTGTCGATCGCCGATACCGACACGGGCGAAGGCGCCGCCGCATTGCGGGAATTGGTTGGCCTTTATGCACCCAAAGGGGATCGCGCGACCAACAAGCAATTGGAGGGGATTACTTCGGTTTCAAGTCGCCCGATTGTGCGGCGAATAAGTGACGGCGGCCTGTCCACCGCCGTGCGTGGTTTGGAAATCAAGCTCGAAATGGACGAGAGCTTTTTTGAAGGTGCGAGCGTTTATTTACTCGGCTCGGTTTTGGAGCGTTTCTTTCGTAAATATGTGACAATCAACAGCTTCACGGAAACGGTTCTCACAACCCAGCAAAATGGCGAAATCGCCCGTTGGCGTCCGGAAACCGGACTGGGGAGGGTGATTTGACGCATTTCGAAAACCTCACAGAATCCCCAGAGTCCCACCATATTTTCCTCGCGCTGCGGATCATCGAAGCGCAGTTTCCCGACTCACCAGAGCTTGGGCGCTCACGGCGTCCGCGCGAAGATGCGGTGCGTTTGGGTCAAGAGGCGCGCATGGCGTTTCCACCAACGACGATCCGCTCATTTACCCCACCAGATGCCAACGGTCCGGCGCAATTGATCAATCGGTTCTTCGGCTTTTTCGGCCCGAACGGCCCACTACCTGTGCACCTGACGGAGTATGCGCGCGAACGCCAAATCAACAATCGAGACCCATCTTTCGTTGCCTTTGCGAATATGCTGACGCATCGATTGATGAGCTTGTTATACCGCGCATGGGTCACGGGGCAGCCTGCAGTAGATTTTGATCGGGGAAGCGATTCCGAGTTCGAAAGCCACGTCGCAGCGCTCGCTGGATTGCACGGCGAACACCTGCGCAACCGAGATGCGATGCCCGACCTATCCAAACGCCATTTCTCCGGCCAATTGGCGCAGGGAGCGAAAAATGCTGAGGGGCTGGTTGCGCTGCTTTCGAGTTTTTTTCACGCGAAGTTTCATTTGCAGGAATTTGTCGGCAGTTGGCTTGAGCTTGAACCAGAAGATCGCTGGCAACTTGGCGCGCCCGGTGGGCTTGGGCAAACTACAAGTGTTGGCACGCGGGTATGGTCTCGGGCGGCTAAGTTCCGGCTAATTGTCGGACCGGTTTCCCTTGAGGAATACAAACGATTGATGCCGGGCAGCATGGCGATTGAAAAACTGGTGGCGATTGTGCGCAACTATGTGGGCGATGTGTTGGATTGGGATGTGAACATTATTCTGCGCGGGGACCAAGTGCCCGCGATGATTTTAGGCCAAGATGCGCGCTTGGGGTATACGACGTGGGTCGGCGAGCGTGACACGAATAAAGATGCAGGTGAATTGTATCTAGAACCGAGAAATTTACAAAAAAACTAGCAGCCGGAATTTAGCAGGGCAGCTGTAATGGGAAGGACAATATTATGACCGAGATCAGTCGCGTTGCTTTGTTTGGAAAGCTGAATTCGCTGGGGTATAAATCCGTCGAGGGTGCCACAGTTTTTTGTAAAATGCGGGGCAACCCCTATGTTGAAATCGTACATTGGTTGGCGCAAATCGTACAGCTTCCTGACAGCGATTTTCATAAAATCATCACGCATTACAAAGTCGATCAATCACGCCTTGCTTCGGATATGACGCGTGCATTGGATGCGCTTCCGCGTGGCGCAAGCACGATTTCCGACCTGTCCCAGCACCTCGAAGATGCGATGGAGCGGGCATGGGTTTACGGCTCGCTGTTGTATTCAGCGTCGCAAGTTCGCACCGGTCACTTGGTTCTCGGGATGATGAAAACCAAGCAGTTGCAGAATATTTTTCTTGGAATTTCAAAAGAGTTCGCGCGTATCCTTCCAGATGATTTGGCCGATAATTTCGCCACCATCACAGAAGGGTCCCCCGAAGAGTCATTGGTAGCGATGGACGGCTCGCAGACGGGTGGCGGTGCGGTTCCGGGTGAAGCATCAGGCGCGATGTCTCCTGCGTCGATGGGCAAGGAAGAGGCCCTTCAGCAGTATTGCACAGATATGACCCAGCAAGCCAAAGACGGCAAAATCGACCCTATTGTTGGGCGCGATCAGGAAATTCGCCAGATTGTCGATGTGCTTATGCGCCGTCGGCAAAACAACCCGATCCTCACGGGCGAGGCGGGTGTTGGTAAAACGGCGGTCGTTGAAGGCTTTGCCCTTCGGATTGCCCGCGGCGATGTACCGCCTGCGTTGCAAGGTGCACGCCTTTTGGCGCTTGATGTGGGTCTATTGCAGGCGGGTGCCTCAATGAAGGGCGAGTTTGAAAACCGTCTTAAGGCCGTGATTGAAGAAGTTCAGGCTTCTGCCACGCCGATTATTATGTTTATCGACGAGACGCACACGCTTGTTGGTGCGGGTGGCGCTGCGGGAACGGGCGATGCCGCCAACTTGCTCAAACCTGCGTTGGCACGTGGTACACTTAGAACGATTGGCGCGACAACTTGGGCCGAGTATAAAAAACATATCGAAAAAGATCCGGCATTGTCGCGTCGTTTCCAAGTGGTTGCAGTGGAAGAGCCCAGTGTCCCTAAAGCGATTTTGATGATGCGGGGCATCGCGTCGATGCTCGAGAAACACCACGGCGTTCAGGTCCTTGATGAGGCAATCGAAGCTGCAGTTAAGATGTCTGCGCGGTATATTCCCGCCCGCCAATTGCCCGACAAATCGGTAAGCGTGCTTGATACAACCTGTGCGCGGGTCGCGATTAGCCAACACGCCGTTCCAGCCGAAGTGGATGATTGCCGCAAGCGCATCGATTCTTTGACCACCGAGCTTGAGATTATCGACCGCGATGGTACCGCCGGTTATGACGTCGAAGATCGGCGTATGGTCATTTCGGAACTCAAGAAATCCGAAGAAACGCGTCTCGCTGAGCTGGATGTGCGTTGGGAAGCGGAGAAGGTTGTCGTCAAAGACATCCTCGACTTGCGAGCTCAGTTGCGCGAAGGCGCGGCGGCGGTTGATACTGCGAATGATCCCGTGGCCGAGGCTGTGCAAAGTGAAGACCTTCCAGAAGGGGAGGAAGCGCAAGCGGCTGAGACGTCTGTTCTGGATGCAGAAGCGCGCGCCGAGTTGATGGCGCAACTCAAAGCCAAAAATATCGAACTTCAGGCGCTTCAAGGCGAAACAGGCCTGATCCTTCCGATTGTCGATGAACAGGCCGTCGCGACGGTTATTGGGGATTGGACTGGGATTCCGGTTGGGCGCATGGTGAGTGACGAGCTGGAAACAGTTTTGAACCTTGAAACGCATCTCGCCAAGCGGGTCATCGGCCAAGATCACGCGATGAAAATGATCGCCAAACGTATCCAAACCAGCCGTGCAAAATTGGACAATCCGTCCAAGCCAATTGGTGTTTTCCTTCTGGCGGGGACATCCGGCGTGGGCAAAACGGAAACCGCTTTGGCAATCGCCGAAGTTCTGTATGGCGGTGAGCAAAATGTCATCACGATCAATATGTCCGAATATCAGGAAGCGCATACGGTCAGCAGCCTGAAAGGGGCACCTCCCGGCTATGTGGGCTACGGCGAAGGCGGCGTTTTGACCGAAGCTGTGCGCCGCAAACCCTATTCCGTTGTGCTTTTGGATGAGGTTGAAAAGGCCCACCCGGATGTGCACGAGGTGTTTTTCCAAGTCTTTGATAAAGGTGTCATGGAAGACGGAGAAGGACGGGTCATCGATTTCAAGAATACATTGATTTTGCTTACGTCAAATGCGGGCTCTGACCTGATTATGGATATGTGCGCCGACCCAGAATTGATGCCTGAAATTGATGGTATAACCAAGGCGCTGCGGGAACCGTTGCTCAAGATTTTCCCAGCAGCCTTGTTGGGTCGTCTTGTGACCATCCCCTATTATCCTTTGTCTCCGGATATGATCGGCAAGATCACTGTCCTTCAATTGAACCGTATCAAAAAGCGGACCATGGAAAATCACGGTGTTCCGTTTGAATATACCGACGCTGTGGTTGATGAAATTGTGAATCGCTGTCAGGAACTTGAGTCTGGTGGGCGGATGATCGACACTATTGTGACCAACACCATGTTGCCTGAAATTTCTTCGGAATTTTTGACGCGCATGATGGAGGGCAAGCATGTGTCCAAAGTGTCCATCGATGTGAAAGACCACGATTTTGTCTATAGCTTTGAATAAATAGACATTCTCGAATATGGTAGGCACACCTGAGGGTTCTTGGGTTTGCCTGCTAGCTTTGAATAAACTGAAAATCGGCCTGACTTGGGCACGATCGGCGCCGTAATCAAAAGGGGGATGGCATGAAAAGCAAATCAAATTATGCCATGGAGATGACTGCCGATGGGCAAGAACTTCCTGTCAAACTTATTGCCGGAATCGTTGAGGGGGCAATGAATACCGTGCCCCTAGCGCGGATCGAATTTGTGTCAAATGATCTCTTGTTAGATTTGGGTGAGTTCGTCGGCAAAAGTATGGATGTCAAGATTTTCGGAGAGGACGAAAAACAGCAGTACTTTTGCGGTATTTGCGTGTGTGCGGAATATTTGGGGTCGTCATCGGGAAATGGTCATTACCTCGCCGAAATTCGACCATGGATTTGGTTTTTGTCTAGGAAGCAAGACAATCGCATTTTTCAGAACCAGACAACCACCGAAATTGTAAAGAATGTCCTGAGCGAACACGGTTTTAGCGCTAACTTGAAAACTTCCCTTTCGGGGGCTGAGGCGGTACGCGAGTATTGCGTTCAGTACCGTGAAACGGATCTTGAATTCATCACGCGCCTTCTTGAGGAAGAGGGAATTTACTTCTTTTTTCAATACAAGGATAGTCAGGCGAAAATGGTACTGGCGGACTCGATCGCGGCGCATTCTAACGTGAAAGTCGACAGCAAACTTCCCTTTCGCGACGACGAAGCAGAACTGCAATTGGACCATTTTTATCGATGGGACGCGGCGGAGAAGGTTGTCAGCGGAAAAGTAACTCTGGATGACTATAATTTTGAGAGACCTAAAGCAGATCTCACATCTGTGGCCTCGAAGGACAGTGGCAGTCACACCTATAGCGATTACGAAATTTACAAATATCCAGGCCGCTATCTTGAAACCGAAGTTGGGGAAAATTTTTCGAAATATCAGATGGATGCGACGGCCGCAGCCTTTCAATCGTGGAGTGCCGAGGGGAATATTTTGAACCTCGGTGTTGGTGATACATTCGAGTTGATTGATCATCCTCGGCACGACACGGGGTCTGAAGACTTCATGATAACTGAACTCAAGCAATATTTTCTTTTGGAAGCAGGGAGTGGTTCCAAAATAAAGCCTTTGCTAAAAGAACGAGAAGCTTTTGGGCTGAGCGAGTATGAGCACACACGTATTCAATGCAAAGTTGTTAGAAAAGATGCCGCTTTTAGAATGCCGGAGATTACTCCTAAGCCAGAAATACACGGTGTTCAAACCGCCGTCGTAACGGGGCCGAGTGGCGAGGAAATCCATACGGATAAGTATGGTCGTATTAGGGTTCAGTTCCATTGGGATCGCGAAGGCAAATACGATGATAAGACGACGTGTTGGATCAGAACAATGATGCCAGTGGCTGGTAAAAACTGGGGCACAATTGCGATTCCTAGAATTGGCCACGAAGTTGTCATTCAGTTTGAGGAAGGAAACCCCGATCGCCCAATTTGCACAGGAGTGCTATATAACGCAGACAACATGCCACCGTATGAGTTGCCCAAAAACGCAACGCGGATGGGGATGAAAACCAACAGTTCCAAGAGCGGCGGTGGCTTTAGCGAACTTATGTTTGAGGACAAGAAGGGCGATGAGTTGGTGCGGTTTCAGTCCGAAAAGGACTACGTTCAAACCATCAAAAACAGCGCCCACGTCAAGGTCGGATACCCTTACGAAGAGGATTGCCTTAAGGCGGAAGCTGATGGCGAAAAGAGTATGAAGGTTGAGATTGAGAACAATCTGGATGAGATTATTGAAAAAGGTAATCACACATTTACCGTATCAGCGGGCGAACAAACGATTGCGGTCAAGAAGGACAAAACTGAGACGATCGAGGGGAAGTCTACGCAGGTAATTACCGGAAATGTGACCGAGACCGTCAAGCAAGGCAACGTCAAGCGAGAGATAAAATCCGGCAATGAATCCACAACGATTTCGATGGGCAATTTCACTTTGGACACAAAGGCTGGTAAAATTGACATGACGGCAATGCAGTCGATCACTTTGAAAGTCGGCCCATCAAGCATTAAAATTGACCCAAGCGGGGTTACAATTAAAGGGCCGATGATCAAGATAGAGGGCACCGCTATGATCGAGGCCAAAGCGCCGATGACCCAAGTTAAGGGCGATGCGATGCTTGTTTTAAAGGGCGGTTTGACCACCATCAACTAGGGGAGGCGCAGGATGACGACAGATTACACCGACCTCAAAAAAGTCCCAAATCAGCCCGCCGTGCGATTGCTTGCTATGGCGAATGCGAAACTGGGTACCAAAGTAAAGGCGCCCGCGAACGCCAGCGTTTCGACCGTTTTACAGGAACTCGACGGCGCGGAAGCCTATATCGATATTCTGCGTTTGATGTCTGTTGCTTTGCCGCCGCGCGAACGATGTTGGTGGGCATGCCTTGCCGCACGCGATGTTGCTGGGCCAGATGTTGAAAGCCTTCCAGCCCCCCTTTTGGCGGCGGAAAAATGGGTGCGAAGCCCCTCGGATGAAACAAGAGAGGCGGCGCGTGTGGCCGTTGAGCTTGCGGATATGGATGACGACACAGTGCATTGCGCGATCGCGGTTGTCTTTAGTGCGGATACGCTTGGACCGGGAAACCTTGCGCAATACCCAGCGCCTGCGGGGGCCTCTCAGTCGTCAGCGTTTGGGATGAATATTATCGCAATGGGCATGGGCGAGGATATCGCGGTGACGGCGAAATTGTTGATCGACCGAGCGCTGAATATTGCCCGTGGCGGCAATGGCAATGTTACGTTAAACAAACAAAAAGACACACAGGAGATGCCGTCTTGACGCCCGCAGCTCGTATTACAGATATGCACGTTTGCCCGATGGTTACACCGGGAATTCCGCCGATTCCTCACGTTGGGGGGCCGATTGCGCCGCCCGGAGTTCCGACCGTTTTGATCGGAATGATGCCTGCCGCTCCGCTTGGAAATATGGCGATTTGCGTTGGTCCGCCTGATGCTCTGGTCAAAGGGTCCGCGACTGTTATGGTCGGTGGGCGACCTCTTGTGCGGATTGGCGATTCAACGGCTCACGGTGGCGCTGTCGCCGGGCCGGGATGTCCAACCGTTCTTGTGGGGGGATAGCCGCTACAATGACCGTTATCTTACATTTTCAATCGACGGGTACCATTCCGGGCAATGCACAGCCATTTCGGATGTCTGGAGCGTCGATGACGATTGGGCGCTCCGATCAAAACGACCTCGTTTTGCCCGACCCCGACAAAGTGATTTCGGGACGCCACAGTGCGATTGAGGATCATGGCGGCAATGTTGTGGTTATTGATTTCTCGACCAATGGCACCTTCTTAAATTACAATAAAGCCGCGCTTGGCCCCACGCCCACCCCTTTGAATGACGGCGATATTTTGTCGATTGGCACCTATGAGTTGTTGGTCGAGATCGCGGCTGGAGTGCCTGCTGGAGTGCCGGATTCCTTTGAGTCACAATCTGATTATCAATCCGCCCCACTGACAACGGGCGCAGCCCAGATTATGGATGTCCTAGACGATTCATCGGGCGATGATTTCTTGGATGACCTCCTTGGTCCGAGTACGCCGATTCAGGGCCACCAAAGCGTGATACGCGACCAGATAGGGGATGACGGACTCATGCCGCCGATGGGCGATGACGACGACGATTTAATGATGCCTCGGCAAGAGGAAAATCGCGATCAGGGTGCGAGCATTTCTGAACATTCTTCCTCTTTGGAGGACTCCTTCTCAGCGTCCGCCCCAGCGTCAAGCGCAATTCCTGACGACTGGGATTTGGGCGATTTGGGCCCGATTGATGGTTCAGATGCACAGGATGCTTCGCCTTTAGACCCCTTTGCAGTCCCCCCTGTTCCCACGCCCATCGTTGAAATTCCAGAAGAGCCATTGGATGTTGCACCTGTCGCTCCGCCGCCCCGCGTTGAAGTAACATTAACGGCGCAAACTGTTGCGACACCGGTTGCCACCACAGGGGATGATCGCGCCGCGCGTGCCTTTTTGAACGCGCTGGGCGAGGGGGCTTTGTCCTGTTCGGACGATGCTCTTGAGGAAACGATGGACCGTCTTGGGAAAGTTATGCGCACGATGATCCTTGGTGTGCGCGAAATTCTCATGACTCGCGCAACGATCAAATCGGAATTTCGGATTAATCAAACCATGATCAGTCATGGCGGGAACAACCCGTTGAAATTTTCCGTTAGTCCCGAGCAAGCCATTGAGAGTATGGTGAAACCAACGACCAAAGGATACATGGATGCGGTCGCTGCGTCAGAACAAGCTCTGACCGATATCAAAGCGCATGAAGTCGCAATGATGACAGGAATGGAAGCCGCCTTGAAGGGGGTTTTGGCAAAAATGGAGCCAAAAGCTCTGGTGAAATTGATCGAGTCTGATCGTGGTTTTCGCTCCCCTTTGACGAATAAAAAGGCCAGCTATTGGGACGGTTTTGAACATAAGTATCAAGAGATAGTGGATCAGGCGGAAAATGATTTCCAAGATCTATTTAGCAATGAATTCGCAAAGGCCTATCAAGACCAGCTTGATAGGTTGAAGTGATGCACAGCCTAGCTGGGAGTTGAAGCAACTATATGTCGTGGGATAGCAAAGTATTGTGGACCGAGGGGCTGTTTTTACAGCCTCACCATTTCCAACAGGCAGACCGATACACCGAAGCGCTCGTTGCCGGTTTGGCGCGGCGTATTGCACCCTATGCATGGGGCGTTACTGATCTCGAGATTGATCAAGACGTTCTAAAGGTTGGTCAATTCGCGATTAAATCCTGCTCGGGTTTGACACAGGACGGCACCGTGTTTCGCGTGCCTAATGTCGAAGATCACCCGCCAGCGTTGGATGTTCCCGCGGGAATCAAAGATTGTGTTGTCTATTTAAGCGTTCCGCAACGCCGTCAGGGCGCAGCCGAAGCCGATACCAGTGGGACCGAATTGTCGGCGACACGGTTTCGCTCCTCTGAGGTTGAAGTTACCGATACTACGGGCTCTGGCAAAAAGGCGGCGACGCTGACCGTTGGGAAATTACGTCTGCAATTCGCGCTTGAGGTTGATGATCTGGCCGACCGTTTGGTCATTCCGATCGCGCGGATTGTTGAGGTGCGCCCAGACCAAGAAGTGATTTTGGATGGCGCGTTTATTCCGTCCTGTCTTGACCTGCGCGCGGCCCAAACCCTCGACGGGTTTGTGCAAGAACTTGAGGGTTTGTTGAACCATCGGATGACCGTTTTGTCAGGCCGCATGAGCCAAAGTGGCAGTGCAAAAGGGGCGGCGGAAATTCAGGATTTCCTTTTGCTTCAGACAATCAATCGCGTCTTGCCCGTGATACGCCATCTCCAGATGATTGAAAATGTACACCCCATTCAATTTTATCGGGACTGTGTTTCGCTGGCAGGCGAGCTTTCGACGTTCATGGCACCGGAAAAACACCCGCCGCAATTTCCGGCGTATCAGCACCACGATCTCTCGGCGACATTCGCGCCCGTAATCCGACTATTGCGCCAGTACCTCTCTGCTGTGTTGGAGCAAACAGCGGTTTCCATCCCGCTTGATCCACGCAAATACGGAATTTCCGTTGGTGTGATTGCGGATCGTAAACTGTTGAGCACGGCTGGATTTGTCCTTGCCGTGAGCGCGGATATTCCTGCCGAAAACTTGCGGCGGCATTTCGTAGGGCAATCCAAGATTGGCCCTGTTGAGGAAATTCGCCAGTTGGTGAACTCGGCTTTGCCTGGCATTCCGATGCGGCCCCTTCCGGTGGCGCCGCGCCAAATCCCATTCAACGCGAATTGTGTGTATTATGAATTGGATGGCACCAACCCCTATTGGGGAAAAATGACCACTTCGGGCGGCATCGCCGTGCATGTGTCTGGAGAGTATCCGGGGCTTAAAATGGAGCTCTGGGCGATCCGTAAGAGCTAGAAGAATTGTGAGATAACGATGTCAGATGACGACCCATTTGCGGAACCAAACGACAACGAACGCACAGTGATCCGCCCCAATCCGGGAGGGCGGAGGCCTGCGTCAGCGCCTTTTGGCACAACGCCTGCTCCGGCTCCGGCGGCTCCTAGTCCTGTGGATTACAATGACCCAGCGGGTTTTAACGCGCCCGCTCCCGCGCCAGCGGCGCCCGCCCCAAGCGCGCCGCCACCTCAGCAAGATCAATCCGCAGTCGAGGATTTTACGGGCCTCAATCCGATCCATGCCGCAGCTTCAACGTTGTTTTCCCTCGTAAGCCGTATTCGCAACCGCGCCCAGCATGCCGATCCAGAAACCATGCGCCGTTCGGTGATTGCGGAAGTGCGGGCTTTTGAAAACCGAGCCATGCAAGCCAAGATCGATCCGCAAACGATCAAAGTAGCGCGTTACGCCATTTGTGCCACATTGGACGATGTTGTCCTCAACACGCCGTGGGGTGGCGCTTCCACGTGGGGCCAGCAATCTTTGGTCGCGACTTTCCATCGTGAAACTGTCGGCGGCGACCGTTTTTATGATCTTCTTGCACGTCTTGAAAAAGACCCCGCGCAAAATATCGACCTGTTGGAATTCCTATATGTGTGTCTATCGCTGGGGTTTGAGGGCCGTTTGAGGGTCGAGGCCGGCGGTGTTGATAAACATATGAACATCCGCACGGGGCTGGCGCGGATTATTCGCACGCAAAAGGGTGACATCGAGCATGATCTGTCGCCTCATTGGATGGGGTTGAATAAACCGTTGCGCCAGTTGTCAGCGTGGAAGCCTTTCTGGATATCGGTGGGCGCGCTGGCCGCCGTCATGACGATTGTGTTTCTAGTGCTTTCAAACCTGTTGTCGAACTCTACGGACAAAATATTGGCGCAGTTCACGGTGATTGATCCCACGGGTATTGCCGAATTGGAACGGCGCGCGCCGCCTATTGTGGTTGAACCTTCTGTAGAAGTTATCGCGCAGAAAGACCGTGTGTCGGAGATTTTGAAGGCTGAAATCGACGAGGGATTGGTTTCCGTTTTTCAGGACGCCAACACTATTACAGTGCGGATCAAGGGCAAGGACATGTTTAAATCCGCATCGGATTCGCTCACTCCTGCCTTCTTGGTGCCGCTCTCTCGGGTCGCAAACGCGCTCAATGACACCAGAGGACAAGTTATTATCGCAGGCCACTCCGATAGTTCCCCCATTCGGTCGGCGCGGTTTAAAAACAACATGGCTTTGTCGTTGGCCCGTGCGGAGATGGTTCGCAAAAGCATTTCACCCGAATTGGATGACGCCAGCCGTTTGGTCGCCGAAGGGCGCTCTGATACGGATCCGATTGCGAGCAATGATACGTCGGAAGGCCGCGCTGAAAATCGGCGCATCGAAATTATTCTGCTGCGCGAGGAACTGACGGAATGAAGAAAGTGCTTAAAGCCTTAGGATCGGGGATTGGCATTACCGTCATCCTCTCGCTCATTTTGTCGGTTTGCCTTTGGTTCCTCGGGGGCTTTCTAGGGTTTGGCGATTGGCATCCATTTGACAGTGTTATGGGGCGCCTTATTGGGTTGGCCCTTCTCTGGATCGTTGCGCTTCTGATTATTCTCACGATTTTGTTGGTCCACAGCAAACGTGACACAGACCTTGCCGATGACTTTGCAAGCATGGCCGATGAGACGGGTGCGCCAGATGAGGCCGTGACCGAAGAACTTGGTGAAATGGGCGCCAAGCTGAAGGCCGCGATGCTCGGTCTGCGCAAATCCAAACACGGGCGCAAACACTTGTACCAGCTGCCTTGGTACGTGATTATTGGCCCACCCGGTGCGGGGAAAACCACCGCGATTGTCAATTCTGGTCTGCAGTTTCCTCTCGCGGATGAAATTGGAAAAACCGCTGTTGGCGGTGTTGGTGGCACGCGAAATTGCGACTGGTGGTTTACGGACAATGCCGTTTTGGTCGATACGGCGGGACGCTATACCACCCAAGAAAGCGATGCCGAAGCCGATAACGCCGCGTGGCTTGGATTTCTGGGGCTACTTAAAAAACATCGCAAAAGACAGCCGATTAACGGGGCCATTATTGCCATCAGCCTGTCTGATCTTTCGATGCAAGATGAGCTAACCCAAAAAGGCCACGCGACTGCGCTGCGCCGTCGGTTACAAGAGTTGCGCGAAAAACTTGGGGTGCATTTCCCTGTTTACGTGCTGTTTACCAAAGCCGACTTGATCGCGGGTTTTTCCGAGTTTTACGAACCTTTGGGCAAAGTGGAGCGCGAGCAGGTCTGGGGCTTCACGCTGCCGTTGATCACCAAAAAGGCCAAAGTGTCGCCGATTGCTACGTTTGATGAGGAATTCTCGCTGTTGTTGCAACGCCTGAATGCGCAATCTTTGGAACGGATGCAAAACGAGACCGACATTCAACGCCGTAGTATGATCGCGAGTTTCCCCGCGCAAGTGGCCTCGGTTCAGGGTGTCGCGCGGACGTTTTTGGCGGAGCTATTTCAAGAGAATAAATTCGAAGATCGCCAAATGCTTCGAGGAATTTACTTCACGTCGGGCACCCAAGAAGGCACGCCGATTGACCGTTTGATGATGGGCATGGCCCGCACCTTTGGCATTGGTCGCCAAGCGATTGGCTCGGGGCGCGGAACGGGGCGATCCTATTTCCTGACGCGCCTCTTTGATCAGGTGATCTTTCAAGAAGCTGGTCTTGTTTCGGCTGACGACAAGGTAGAACGTCGGTATCGATGGACCAAACGCGCCGCTTTTGCCGCCGCTATTTCCGCCGCCATCTTTATGGGCGTCGTTTGGGCACAGAGTTTTCAGGGCAATACCGCCGTTGCAAAGGCTACCCAAACAGACCTCGATGCCTATCGGTCGGCCATTGCGCAAATTCCGCCAAACCCCGTCGGGGATACAGATCTGGCCTCTATTATTCCCGCGCTCAATATTTTGCGCGATCTTCCTGACAATCCACAAATGGACGCTGATCTATCGTCCGAAGGCAGGGGATGGGGCCTGTTTCAAGGCAAAATCATGAACAACCAAGAACGCCAAAGCTATCGGGCGTCGTTGAACCAATTTTTGCTGCCGCGGCTTTTCTTGCGACTTGAAAACCAACTGCAAACAAACATCAACAATCCCGATTTGCTCTATGACGCTTTGAAAGTTTACCTCATTTTGGGGCAGGTTGGTCCGCTCAATCGCGACTTAATCATCAATTGGATGCAATCCGATTGGGAGCAAGCGTTTCCAGATACTCGTGGCGAACCCATGCGAGAAGACTTGCTTGGGCATTTGGACGTTCTGTTATCCGCGCCCCTTGACCCCATCGCGCTGAACAATGATTTGGTCGAAGCAGTCCAACGTGTGTTGACGCAAATGCCGCAATCGCAGCGGGTGTATAACGGGATTATAAATTCCGCAGCCGCGACTGAGCTTCCTGCTTGGCGGCTCACGGATATCGGTGGCCCTGCTATTACGCGCGCCTTTAGTCGCTCATCGGGGAAGCAACTTAACGACGGGATTCCCGGCATTTACACCTACGCTGGCTTCAACGAGGTCTTTCTGGAGGAAGCTTTAGGGATCGCAACCCGCATTCAGCGCGAAAGCTGGGTCCTCGGCGAAAGCGCGCAACAGGAACAAAGCCAAGCCGCGCTTATGGCAATGAGTCGAGATGTTTTGGACCTCTACTATGGTGATTTCGTCTTGCAATACGACACGTTGCTCGGCGATCTCGATATCATTCCCATGAGTGACTTGGCGAATGCTGTCGAAGTTACCAACGTGTTGTCTGGGCCAACGTCACCCATTGGCAATGTTTTGGAAGCGGTATCTTACGAAACAAACCTAACCGCCGAGAGCGATGAAGGGAATGGTACAGCGGCGGTTGCAGATGGGGCGCAAACCATCGGAACGCGTCTGGCGCGGCGCGGGCTTTCCACGAATGGGCGGATTTTCCTTGAGGCCATGACCTCAGCGCAAACTGAAACAGGCGGTAAACCACAACCTCCGGGCCAGTTTGTCGAGGATCACTTTGCGTGGCTGCACCAATTGACAAACAAACCCGAAGAGCAAGGGTCACAGCTGGACGAATTGATCGATATCCTCAAGGATGTGTATCAGGACCTTAGCAATCTTAATTTCGCGGGTGGCATCGGTAACCCACAAGATTCAAGTGTTGCACTCCAGCGCTTTCAGGCAGCCGTCGGTCGGGTTTCAAACGGACCTATGAAGCGGTGGTCTTCGCAAATTGTTGTTGGTTCGTCAGGAATTGCAACGGAGGGAACGCGCGCTGGGATAAACGCCCAGTGGCAGCAAACGGTTCTGCCAATCTGCGAACGCGTCGCTAACAACACGTATCCGTTTACACACCGCGCCCGTGCCGAAGCAGCCATTCCAGACTTTTCGGCTTTGTTCCGGCCCGACGGGGAGATGGACAAGTTCTTCAAGGATAACCTCGCAAAATTTGTGGATGTTCAGACAAGCCCTTGGAGCTTTAAACAGGTCAACAATACCGACTTGGGGATCTCTCAGGCCGTGTTGCAGCAATTTGAAAACGCGGCCCAAATTCGTGATGCCTTCTTTGCGGGATCGCCTGTAATCAACGTTGGCTTTCAAATGACGCCCGAAGCACTCGATCCAAAAGCGCGCGGAATTCTATTGGAGATTGATGGTCAGCCCGTGACTTTTCAGCATAAAGATAAAATCCCTCGACCGGCGGCTGTACGTTGGCCCGGACCCGTTGGTGGTGCACGCATATCGTTCACTCCGGAGAAAAGAAATTCGGAAAGTGCGATCACACAAACGGGTCCGTGGGCGTGGTTTCGCATGTTAGACTCTGCGGAGGTTCGCAACACGAATGTTCCCGATAGAAAGCGGGTCATTTTTAATATTGGCGGGCGCATCGCTATCTTTCAGATGCAGACCAGCACGGCCCTCAATCCCTTTGCTTTACCGGCGCTGACCAAATTCAGCTGCCCGAAATCTTTTTGATCGTGGCTGGGTTTGGTGCCTTTGGGAAAATTCCCAGTTTGGGAGATTTCTTCCGAATTAATGTTTCGTCGGACTTTGTGCGACCGTGGGACCAGTGGCTTCAGATGGGCCTGAGTAATGTGCGCAATTCACTCGGGGAGGAGTGGCAGGCCTGCTATATGTCCGCGCCGATTTGGCGGTTTACGTTAAGCGCTGGGCTTGCGGGGCAAAATGCGGCGATGGGCGTTCTAATGCCGTCAGTGGATCGGGTTGGGCGGGCGTTTCCTCTTACGTTGGTCACGCCAATCGCCTTGCTAACTGAGGTTTCTGACGCACATTTGTCCGCAACGGCGACCTTTGAGGAATTGGAACTTGTCGCCCTAGATGCGCTCGAAGACAGCATGACCACCGAGGCGTTAAGCACGCGTTTGAGTGCCATTCCGCTCGTTGGGGAAGGTCCTCAGGCTTCGCCGAAATCCCGCAGCATATCGCCTACCAGCGTTTGGAGCGCGCGTCTTGACGAGGACACGCGGACTATCCGGTGTTCTGGGTTGCCGGATGAGTGTGAAATGGAAGGGCTTTTTAATTTAGAGGCCGCAATTTGGAACACAAATGACCAACGGATAGGGGCACAGACATGAGGGCGATACGCCATAACGCAGTGACCCATGTTGGGAAAGTTCGCAAAATCAACGAAGACAGTATCCTTGCATTAGGGGACCAAAATATCTGGGTCGTGGCCGATGGTATGGGAGGGTATTCGGGAGGCGATTTTGCGTCGCAAACGATTGTCGATGCCGTTGCGATGCTGCCGCTTGACCTTGAGCCTGCCAATCGAATGGTAGCGTTGCGTAAGGCTATTTTTGATGCGCATCAAATCATATTGGACGAGATTGAATCGCGCGGCGGCGGTACCATCGGTGCGGCCGTGGTTGCGCTGATGATTTCGGGGCAGCACCTTGTTTGTTTTTGGGCGGGGGACTGTCGCCTTTATCGGTTGCGCGACGGTAAAATTGAGCTGTTAACCTCGGACCATTCGCTGGTAGCCGAACTGGTCCACGCGGGGCAGTTGACGTGGGACGAAGCCGAGCACCACCCACAATCAAACGCGATTACGCGAGCTGTAGGGGTCGGCGATGACCTTGAGCTTGATAAAATACGTGGAACCTTGGAGCCTGGTGACCGGTTTTTACTGTGTTCAGATGGCTTGAATAAATACGCAGGGTTTGAAAAACTGCAGCAAGCGATCACGGGAGCGCCGATTGAAACCGTTTCCGAGAAGCTTCTGAATATAGCCTTGGAGGGCGGTGGCGCGGACAACATTTCCATCATCGTTGTGGATGTCGCTTAGCGGGCGGCCTACGCGTTTTGCGCGCAGGCCGATCTGATTTATGGCCGTTCTGCCGTGGTGAGTATCCGGCTGTCAAGCGAGCGAATTGTGCCTGAACGTGCCTTGAGAGCCGCCGCATAACCGCCAGCTGATTCCGTCGTTGGGCGTATGCCATCGAATATTTGCGTGTCAGAGTAGATCGCGATAATTTGGGTTTTCCCCAGCGACGTGGCATCGACATTAAACGCCAATTTACTGCCATCTGCCGCGTCATCAAGACTGTAAGCAACCCGAATGTCGATTGGTCCGCTGCGCCCATCGCGCAAGGAGGCGATGCTGTTATCTTTGATCAATACGTTGGGCAAAAGGTGAAAAACACTACCCGAAACATCCAAGGCAGATACGAATAAATACCCATCCGTGAGGTCGGCGGGCAAGGTGATGTCGATGATGGGATTGTCCCCAACAAAGAATGTGCCCGTTGGGTTTGGTGTGTTGTCTGGCCCCAATCCAAAGGTGACGCCAACGCCGCCCGTCGGGACCATAGGCAGGGCGCCACTTATCGAACAAAGAGTGGGATTTAGCACCTCGAAGTCTAGATCGAGGGATCGCTCGCCAATAATCGCGGCCAAAGTTTCCGCCAAATTTCCCTTCGTGGTCTCGTTCGCAACACGGCCCGTGACAGTGATCACGTCGGCATTGGAATAGCCAATAGCGGGCGGGTTGATGACTTGTAACTCGCCGCAATCGGCATAGCCGTTGAGTGCTGGCAGGAGCGCGGCAACCGGTAGGATTCGGGGGCCCAGTTCAATATTCGCGGTACCGGTTAAACCGGCGGGAATACCGTTTCCGGCGAATAAATCATTTAGGCGTTGCTGTTCAGACGCGTCATTGGTGAGGCCCGTGATGCGCACTTGATTGGCATTCAGGAGGACGCGCCATTCGGGCAGGCCACTAACATTATTGACCAACTGCAGGACATCTTTCCCCCAAGTTTCGGCAATCTCTCCACTGGCCAAAGTCAACTCCGCCGAGCCGCCCAACTTGGTCATTAATTGGGTCAGTTCCAGCTGTATGTCTTCGGAAGGAACGTTGCCAACCGCCTGTGCGGTTCCGTTTTCCGAACGACTGGCCACGAAGGTAAAGGGATCGGCAAAAGGGTAGCTCGTCGTGACAAGTCCGCCGAACAACCCAGAAAAATATCCGCCGGCGCCGCCTGCCAAAACCAGCAGGACCGCTAGAGTAGGGATAAGGAGGCTGCGCGATTTTTTAGGGGGCTGTGGATCTTGGCGCGCGCTCTTGTTCTCAGTTGTTTTGGGCTTGGCCTTGGAAAGTGGGACGATGACTGTGCGGTCCATGTCCTCCAATTCCGTCGGAATTTCCGAGGTGCTATCCTGTGGGTTCTGAAGTCGATCAAGGACTGCTTGTGCCGATTGCAAACGAAACTCGCGGTCGGGATGCGTCATGGCATCAAGGAGCGATTTTAAGGGTTCCGGAACGCCAGATGTATCAAGGACCTCTGACTTTCGCTTGATGACCTCCATCGGGTTGTTGCCAATATCGGGCGCTTTACCTCGGTAGGTCGCCAGCAAAAGCGCGCCGAGGGAATAGATGTCCGCACGGGCATCCGTTTGACCGCTAAGTTGTTCGGGTGCGGCATAGGCATACTTCCCAGCGAATTCATTGCCAACAATCGTCTCGGCACCAGGGTTGGTATCCTTTGCAATGCCAAAATCAATGATCACCGCATCATGCGGATTACCGTCGCGCAGAATTATATTATCTGGTGAAAGGTCACGATGAACGATGTTTTTCTTGTGGGCCGCGACCAACCCTTCGGTGACGCGTTTGCACAAAATGAGCAGCTCGTCGGCGGGCATCCCACCGTCCTTGATTTTTCTATCAAGTCCCGGCCCTTCGACATAATCCATCACCAAATAGATCAGCCCGCTGTCGGTCTGTTGGTTGTCATAATACCGTACAATTGCATCATGACGGATTTCGCGCATGTCCTCCTCGCGAGTCATCAGCGCGCGAAAATCCTCATCCAACGAGTACTCTGGTCGCAGCGCTTTGAGCGCCATGACGCGACCAGAAATCACACTGGTGGCGAGGTACACTTCGGATGTACCACCGCGACCAAGGACTTTTTCAATTCTGTAAGTATTGTTCAGCACATCGCCGATCTGAAAAATACCGCGATTGCTATTTGAATTCACAGAATATCCTTGCGCGATTCTTTAGGGAGTGTGGAGGAACGGCTTGCACCGAATTTAGCCAAGAGCCTGAAACTCGACCCTACGGTTTTTATCGGCATTGGGGTCTGCGGGATCAAACAGATTGCGTTCGCCAACGCCAAGCGCTTCCATACGATCCTCAGGGAACCCGCAGTCAGTGACAAGGAAACGTTTAACTTCTTCGGCCCGCAATTTTGAAAGGCGTTCGTTATACTCCGCAGAACCGGAGGCATCCGTGTGCCCAAGAATACGAATTTGTTGAACATCGGCCGCTTTAAGAGCTGAACACAATTCAACCAGCTTTGGGAGTTGATCGCTACGCAAGGCCGCTGAGTCAAAATCAAAGGAAACGTTCAGATTTACTTGTTCGTCTTTGGGGACAATATCCGTGTTCAGTTCCGCTGTTGGAGCGACGGTGGCCGCAACAGTCTCTTGTGCCGCAGCATCGGTTTCGGTCGCATTTTCGTTGGCGGGAACCGCAACAACAAGGCCACGGGTTTTTTGGGCACTAAACCGTTCCGTCATTTCCTCAGCGGTCATATCGTTGTTGGATTGTGAAAATACAGGGGAGCCGAAAGTCGTGAGCGCCACCATAGCTGATGTGAAAAGGATTAAACCGTGTTTTGTCATGCCTAAAGACTCCATTGAAATGGAACATAAATGTTCTTCTTGATTACCGTAACATGGCTAGATTTTAAAATCACTTTCATAATTCTTGAAAACGGCCAGTATCACGCTGTATGTCGCGGGACTGTTGACACGCGGCAAGGCTTACCGCAAACATAAAACGAATAATTTAATCAGGAATATTTCCACTGAAGCGCCTCATCCCCATTGTTGTCCTGACGATTGTTTTGCTTTTGGCTGCCCTAGCTTGGCTGGTCATTCAAACAAGTGGCGGACAGGACGATTATTCCAATGAACCCGGAATTGACAGCGGCGCGCGGATTGAGATTGAAGGGTTGCGACAGCAGATCGAAGCGCTTCGTGGCCAGATCGAAGCTCTGCAAAATCAAGTTCAGCAATTGGGGTCGGCTCCGCAGGCTATGCCTCAGATGAACGACCAACCTTTTGTCAAAGAGGGACCAAATACCATTTTGGATGCTTATGCACAGGTGGTTTTGATTGCGAACCGACGCGAAGTAAACAAGGGAATTGTGGTGGGTGGGCCGTCTTTTTTGGAATCTTTCTTGGGGCGACCGAGGGAAGTTCTGAGCGACGATTGCGAACCGATGACCAATCCAAAACTTAAGGATTTATTGGTTTTGGCGGATGTGGGTCCGATAAAAGTGAATATGCTTCAGCCTGCGGTCGATAGTTTGAACCGCGTGTTTGAAAAAGTTCGCGCGACCGACCCCGACCTTTATGAGCGTATAAATACTGCTGGCGCGCTTTGTGTGCGGCAAATTCGGGGCACCGTTGGGCGCACGTCTACCCATTCCTTTGGCCTGGCCGTTGATCTAAATATCGACGGACACCTTGATACGCTGGGCGATGGAAAGACCCAATTGGGCCTAACCATTTTGGCGGATTTTTTTAACGAAGAAGGCTGGGTCTGGGGCGCGGGTTTCACCCGGGAAGATTCGATGCATTTTGAAATCAGTCGGCAGATGCTGGAGCAATGGCGTTTGGAAGGTAAGATTTGACGCGATTATCCTTCCATTCATGTTGCGTGTCGCCGAGAGAGACTGCCTAAAATCTAGGGGCGAAAATTGAAACAAGTCGGTGAACTACAGTCCGAGTTGAAGGACATTTTGGGAGAGCTTCGTGAATCGGTCGAAGTTGTCGGTGCCGAGTTGATCAAATCGGAGCAAGCCGATACGGCGCGCGTCACGTTGGCGATGAGTCGAATCTCAATGGTTGCCCGAAAGTTTTTGTTTTTTGTCCCCGAAATAGCGAATGCGCGCACTGCTGAAGTCGAATTGAACGGTTCGCTCTCTGCTCTTGAGACGCAGAAATGGGCCGAACTGACCAGTGAAGCCACCCATTCTCGCACATGGATGACCCAATGGTCCGCAATTGAAACCCTCATCCGCAATCAAATTCCGCCACAAAGGCGCAAATTGTTTAAACCTTCCGTTGCCACGGATGACATTTCGATTTCCCAGAATATGGTCAATGATCAATTGTTGGATTCCCTTTACAAAACTTTGAACAATACCAAGCAGAATGAAACGGCCCGCGAGCATGGGTGTTATGCCGACATCGCCTTCCCACAGAGTGTGTTTATTGAGCATGTCCATGCCGCGCGACGTATCCTGTTGGCGCGACGTCCAAGGCATCCGGTTCGGTTTCTGGATGTGGGATGCGGCGGTGGGTTGAAAGTTTTGAGCGCTTCGGCATTTTTTGATCGCGCAGATGGGCTCGAATTTGATCCAGGTTACGTTGCCGCCGCTGAGACTCTCTTTAAGAATACCCGAGCGGATCGCTGTAACGTCATCGAAGCAGATGGGTTGAATTATGCGCATTATGATAACTATGACGTTGTGTATTTTTACCGACCCATGCGCCATATCGAAATGCTAAGACAGCTAGAGGATCAGATCATAAAAACCGTGCGACCGGGCACTTTGATCATCGCACCATACACTATTTTCGAACATCGATTTAAGGAGCTTGGATGTGCGCGGGTCGAGCGTCAAATTTATATCACCCAAGTGAGCCAATCAGATGCAGACAAATTGCGCCGCGACGCCGAATTTACCGGCAGTTTTGCGCAATTTCCCCCGCCCATTGCCTCCACTATTTGGGACCCGATCCTCAAGGCGTCGAGAGCGATGGGATTTAAGGCCGGTGTCTAATCCAAAATGAAGGTTAAGTTGGGTCAATACAAATTTGGCCTGCGATTTCACTAAAGGCGGATACTTTTGCGGGTGTGTCGTCCTGCACACCGATAATTGCCATGCGGACGTCCGAGCGACCTTGCGTGAGATCATGCATGGCATGGAGATCGTGACAGTAGAATGTGTTGCACAGAGGTGCACGCGAGGTGCGTTCAAGGGTGCAGCCTTGATCCGATTGAAACACGCAAGCCGCCCGAACGGATGCTTGGGGAAGGGCGTCCGTATAGTGGGCAATAACGTCCTCCTGAAGTAATTCCTGATTCTGACTGAGATACCCAAGAATTGTTTTTACGGTGAGGAACGCATGGTTTTCACCGCCACCTCTCGCACAACAGAACCCTTGGCAGGTACTACAGGCGGCATCGATTATTGAATGCTCGGCACTGGAATTTGGTGAAATTTCGGCGTTCTCAAGGGCACTTGAACCAAGGGCGAACGCCTCTTCGACGATTTTTTCCAAATGCTGCCGGAAGGCTTCGCGGTGCGCGGGAGGGAGGGGCTCAACTGGGTTGTTTTGGAAGGGGACGACCGCAATCAGAAGGTCGTCCGTATCGCAATTTAGGTGGAACGCGGCTGTTGCAATGGCGGATGCCTTCCCTTCTTTTGCAGAGTTTTGTCGTTCAATATAGTCTTGTTCTCTTTGGTCTTTTTGCGCCTGAACACCACGGGAAATATGCGCAAGGAAGCAAGGCTCAGCGCCACAATGCCCTGGCTGCAGGAGTTGATGCGTGGAAATGGCTGCAGTGCAATAGGGGCAAACGGGGGATGTGAGCGCCTTTTTGAAATCTCCAAACTCTTCGTCTTGTTGCATCACATTGTCCCGTGTTTTCGGTTCTTAAAAGGTCTTAAGCCGCAAGTTTCGCCAATTCAGCCGAGAGGGCCTTGGCATCAGAAATGGTTTTTTGCAAAGCCGCAAGCTTGGATTGGTCCGTCGCTCCAGAAGGTTTCGCATTCAGCACCGCATTCACACGTGCGCTGGTTTGCGGGTCCATTCCCGACAGCGCATTTTTTTGCTGGAGGATTGTGAACTTCAGTTTCGCAAGCTCACTTTCAGACGCCTTGATTTGCGCCTGTAAGTTGGCTTGCTCGGCCCGCAAATCCGAATTGCGGCTTTGGGAGGCGACAACGGCTTGCTCACGCTCATCAATCCGCGCGTCATAGCCGCCAGACGAAATTCCTTGAACACCATTAAAAAAACCGCCGTCCGCAGGATCGCTGCTTGAAACACAGGCGGACAGAAGGAAACTACAGCCGAGAATTGGTAGAAATTTATGCATCTATTTGCCCCTACAACTGGTTTTCTAGATCATTGGCGATGGCTTTCATCGACGTAATTTGTTGCGCCAAGGCGGCGAGGTCGGGGTCGATTAAGGATGTGTTATTGTTGGCCAACACAAGGCCACGAACCTGACCTAACTCGGCTTGACGTCGGTCCGCCCCTTCAATAGCCAACTGCATATTGAGCAAGTTCGCATTGGCATCGGCGAGTTCGGCGTACAAAGCTTCCGGCGATGCGCCACTATTTACCCGCGCGCGCACGGATTTAAGCTCCGCTTCCTGAACGGCCAGAACTTCCCGCATGACATTTATTGTTTGTTGAATTTCGGCGGAATTCGCGTCGATATCAGACTTCACAGCGTCGAGGCGTTGCTCATTGTTGCTGTACTGTTTCTGAAGAAACGCGACGTAGGTTCCCGCCGATCCGCCGATGACCATGCCAAAGCCAATGGCAGGGCCGATTGAAATCGCACCCCTTCTGTTCGAGCTCAAAGCCCCTGCGAGGAGAGCCCCTGCGACCGCACCTTCTAGGATGGTTTTTTGCATCGCGGTGGCTTGCCGTTGAAGTTGCTTTTCCGCGGAACTTGCTGAGACGGTTGTCGTTGGCGCAATGGCCATCTTTTTAGGACTGGTTTGCGTCGGGCCGCAGGCGACAAGGGCAAGCGAAGCCACGGTTGTAAGGAGTGTTAGCCCTCTGAAATAACGTCTACGAGCCATGCGTAACTTCCTTTTTGTGATTCATTCGCGTCAGAAATATGTTTCAAAAATAAATTTGCGTCGTTGAATAGTCGTTGGTTATTTAGCCCCATATCGCGGGAGCGCTCTTCGCCGCCAATGAGGGCGACCGTCGCCCCTTTGGGCATAAAGAGTACGGCCCGATTGAGGATTTCGTCGTAATATGTGCGACTTTGATCAAGCCTTTGTAAAATCGTATCACGAGAGTCCTCAATGGCTTGCATATCTTTTTTGGCAATTTCCAAAATGGGGAGGGCATCGGGGTTGGTCAGGGCAATTTCTGTGATTTGCACAAGCGCAGTTTGGGCGATGACACGGGTGCGATCAACGCTGCGCAGGGCAACGATATCGGTGCGCATGCGTTGCAGGGTTGTGGCGGCAAGAAACATTGAGCCTTGGCCTGCGTCGGTGAATAACTGTTCAAGGCTCGCGTCATTGGGGAGGGCCAATTGCGAACGATAGGCATTCATTGCGACTTCGATGTCGGCATTTAGATTGCGGGTTGTGCCCGCTTGCGCGGTGTCATTGGACGCGTAGAACCCCAATGCGGCCAGCGCGGCACTCACTTGTTCAATATCGGCAGAGGCGAGAAGGTCTTGGCTGTTGCCAGAAATTGTCTGGCTTTTTTGCAACATCGCCACGCGGTCGCGGGCAAAATCCGCAAACAGGCCATCGGGGAACTGCTCCAAATATGCGCTGAATTCGGCAGGATTTGTGCTGCTGGAGATTCTGCGCCATTCGGCGAATTCGAGCGTATTTGGGTCCTTCGGGGTCGCATCAATACTTGCTGGAACGAAATAATGCTCGCCCAGTACGGCTTCCTCCACCCACGGCACCTGTTGGCCCTGCGTCTCAAGAACCACTTGTTGGCGCACCCGACCCAACATTAATCGCGCCTCAAGTCCGGGGGTCGCCAAGTTTTTCAGAAGAGCAGAGGTAAACACACTGTTTGCGCCCGTGCCATCAAAGGCAACATTTCCGGGATCAGTGGCATAGGCGATGAGCAAACCCGCGCCCCCTTTGGTGCGCACCAATCCTTTTTCCACCTGCCCTGCATCGGCGAACGGGTTGTTGCGGCATGCGTCCAAAATGAGCATCCCAATGTCTGGCGCTGCGGCCTCAAAGACGTCGCGCACTTGGGTCAATGTCATCGATGCGCGGCGTAGGTCTTCTTCATTGATTGTGTCGATATCCGTGCCGATTAGGTAGTTTTGGCCTCCAATCTGAACGCCATGCCCTGCATAGAAAAACAACGCGATCTCTGAGGAAGCCGCCTCAGCTTGAAAGGCAGACAACGACACTTGCATGCCCTGCGAGCTTTGGTCGATAACTTCAGTCACGGAAAAGCCCAAACTTCTGAGGGACTCGGCCAGCGCGATAACGTCATTCTTGGGGTTTGGAAGCGCAAGATCTGGGCGGCTATAGTCTGAATTGCCGATCAAAAGGGCCACGCGACCATCCGCGAGGGCAACCGAAGGTGTGATTGCCAGTATTGAGATAAGGAGTGCAATAATAATGCGCATTTACGGTCTTTCAAAATTCAAATTGGCGATTTTCAACCCCATGTTAGCCACACCATAGGTGTAAGTATATGTTCTCATATCCGTAAATAGTATGGATTGCGATGGGTGCGACTTGAATTGCCAAGACAAGAGAGCGGTTGCAAACAGTCCTCTAGCCTGCATAAATGCCTAAAATTCTCTGGGTTTACTGGGGAGGTTCCAATTGATTAAAGGACCACGATGATGGCGAAAACTTCAGTTCTTGACGATATGTTGACCGATATGGAGTCCGCCCCGCAAGAGTTTAAACCGACGAACTTTTGGAACAGTGGCCTCAAGAAAATTGTAGACGATATTCAGGAATTTGGGATTTCCAGTTTCCGTACCCATCCCTCTGCGCGCTTCTTTTACGTTCCGGTCTATGCGTCCAATACCTATGGTCGCTGGCGCCACATTCTGGACCCGATTTTGGCCAAGCTGCCACCGCGAAAACGCAAGCGCTGGGCCACGAGACTCACGCATTCTGATCGCGCCCGCGCGGATTATCGCTTGTACCGCGCCAGTGAGCGATCGGGCGGTTTGGATCTGGATAAGGTGAGTGAAAGCACCGATGTTGACGGTGAACGTTTTGAATTTGATGGGCGGGCCTATAGTTATCCCATGCTCAATTACATGCGCGCTCTCAACCTTTTGAAGCGCGAAGTCGACACCTCGGATTTTGCAAGCTGTTTGGAAATTGGCGGCGGATTTGGCACGCTTGGCGAGATATTCCTCAAGGCCCAATCCAATGGAATTTATGTCAATGTCGACATCCCGCCCGTTGCGGCCGTTTCGACGTGGTACCTACAACAGGTTTTTGGGGCGGATCGTGTGTTGGATTATTCCCAGAGCCGCTTGATGGATGAAATTGATCTTGAGGACCTGAAAGGTAAGTATAGCGCCGTGGTCCTGTGTCCGTGGCAATTGCCAAAGCTCAAAGGACAGTTTGACCTCTTTGCGAATTTCATGTCGTTTCAGGAAATGGAACCTGACGTGGTGGCCAATTACATATCGATCATTAAGCCACTGATCGCGCGAAACGTATTGGTCCGCAATCATGCGATCGGCAAAAAAGTCGCCGAAAAGAGTGGGGATATCGGGGTTCTTGAGCAGGTCACAACTGGCTTCATCGTCGAGAAATTTGATGGTTTTGACGTCTTGGCCCGCGATAGTTTTGTTCATGGCGCCCTATCTGAGGATGGGAAATACCAGTCCGAAGTCATCGTTTTAGAACGCAGTCCTAAATCCTAAATCGCGCGCCTTGATTACGTGAAACGCTTGTTGTGGACATCGACTTGCGCGAGGTTTAAAAACTTCTAACGCTCACCTAAGTAAAACGAGCAATCAACAACCTCATAAGGGACAAAATATGCTGACCGGCTCTACAATTCTCCTGACTGGCGGAACTGGCTCTTTTGGATCGCATTTCGTTCCTATGACGCTTGAAAAATACAATCCTAAGCGAATTATCATTTATTCGCGTGACGAGATGAAACAATGGGAAATGGCCAAAATCTATGGCGATGACCCACGTGTGCGGTTTTTCATTGGCGATGTCCGCGACCGTGACCGCTTGATGCGCGCGCTGGATGATGTGGACTTCGTGGTCCATGCGGCGGCCACAAAAATTGTGCCAATCGCGGAATATAACCCATTTGAATGTGTCAAAACCAACATCAATGGCGCGATGAATGTGATCGACGCCTGTATCGACAAAGGCGTGAAGCGCTGTGTTGCCTTGAGCACGGATAAGGCCTCGAGCCCCGTGAACCTTTATGGCGCGACGAAATTGGCGTCCGACAAGCTGTTTGTTGCGGGGAATTCCTATTCTGGCGCTGATAAATGCCGCTTTTCTGTGGTGCGTTACGGTAATGTTATGGGCTCGCGCGGGTCGGTTATTCCGTTTTTCGATAGCCTCAAAGAAAAAGGGTCGCTGCCGATCACCGATCCACGGATGACTCGCTTCATGATTTCCCTTGAAGAGGGCGTTGATCTGGTTTGGCACGCGTTTGAGGATATGGTTGGCGGCGAAACTTACGTGCGCAAAATTCCGTCCATGAACATCCTCGATATTGCATCGGCGGTTGTTCCCGGAGCAAAACAAGAGACCATCGGTATCCGCCCCGGCGAGAAATTGCACGAGCAGATGATCGGTGTCGAAGATGCGCCCCACACCTATGAATATGACAAATATTTCAAAATCATTCCTGCGATTCACAATTGGTCAAAAGACCCATATCGGATTAAAGATGGCAAGAAAGTTGCTGAAGATTTTGAGTATACTTCGGACGGAAATTCTGAATGGATGGGCGTTGCGGAGCTTCAGGAATGGATTGCCGCGAACAGTGGTAAAATCGGTAAATTCTAATGATCCCATATGGCCGCCAAGAGATTTCGGATGAGGATATTGAAGCGGTCGTAAGGGTTTTGCGATCAGATTACCTCACGCAAGGCCCCGCCGTTCCAGCCTTTGAAGCAGCGGTTGCCAGTTCCTGCAACGCGGCTTTTGGCGTCGCGGTGAATTCGGCGACGTCAGCGTTGCATATTGCCTGTATGGCGTTGGACCTTGGGCGCGGCGATTGGTTGTGGACCGTTCCGAACACCTTTGTCGCCTCGGCAAATGTGGGGCTATATTGCGGTGCAGATGTTTCGTTTGTGGATACGGATCCGCAAACCTACATGATGTGTCCCGACGCCCTTGCCGACAAACTGGCTGCGGCGGAACGTGCTGGAACTTTGCCTAAGGTCTTGATTCCTGTGCATTTTGCGGGGCAAAGCCCAGCGATGGACCGGATTGGGGCGCTTGCCAAACAATATGGTGTGCGCATTATCGAAGACGCATCCCACGCCATTGGCGCCGCGTACAAAGGCCAACCCGTGGGCGATTGCACGCATAGTGATATCACCGTGTTTTCCTTTCACCCCGTAAAAATTGTGACCACCGCAGAGGGCGGGCTGGCGACCACCCAAGACCCAGAACTTGCACGGCGTATGGAGCTTTATCGCTCGCATGGTGTAACGCGCGATCCGGCTTCATTGACCGGTGAAGAGCTTGATGGCCCGTGGGCGTATGAGCAGGTTGCCTTGGGATACAACTATCGCATGACCGAGTTGCAGGCCGCGTTGGGTTGTTCGCAAATGACCCGCCTTGCGGAATTTGTGGAACGTCGTAATCAACTGGCAACGCGCTATGACAGGCTTCTGGCGGACCTCCCGCTGACCTGCCCAGCCCAATCGTCTGATGCTTATTCTGCGTTCCATCTCTACCCTATTCAGGTGGACAATCGGGCGGAGGTTTTTGCGGCGTTGCGGGCGGCGGGGATTGGTGTAAATGTGCATTATATTCCGGTCCATACGCAACCGTATTGGCGCAACCGTGGGTTCAACTGGGGCGACTATCCCAACGCAGAGGCCTACTATAAGCGCGCGATCAGCATCCCGTTGTATTTCGGTCTAAGCGATCAAGATCAGGACCAAGTCGTCTCGAGCCTCTCGGCGGCATTGAATGTCTCATAAACCCGTCCTGTTGGCGTATCTCAACGGAATGCCGGATGTAGAGAGCACTTATCCGGTTCTCGCGCGCCTGCATAAGCGCGGCAACGTTGATGTGCGCGCTTTCGTTTACTCGAAACTGTTGCGCAAAGAAAAGCGTCTTACACAAGCCTTCAACAGCGAAGGTTTCATGCCCGAACCGGCGTCCAAATGGCGGATGAAACTCTTTTATAAAAGCGACATCAACAAAGCCGATGCGGTTCTTACGATTGCCGATCCAAACTGGGATTCGACCACTCGCAAACAACGCGGCACGCATATTCGCACCAACGGACAACAGAGCATTTTCCTACAACACGGCGCCTATCAATTGGGTGTGAACGGGCCTCTTACGGATGGGCCTATGGCGTATTATTCGCAGCGCCTTTTGTTTTGGGAACCCCTTGGAAAAAACAGAAGCCTGTTTGAGCCTGCAAGTGCGGAGCGCGTTCAGGTTGTTGGATTTACGAAGAAAAACATCTTGCCTTCAAATGCATGGGGTCCTGAAGTCAACGACTGGGTCGCTCGATATCCCAAACGGTTGTTGGTGTGCCAATCCTTCCGTTGGGGCAAAGGGCGCTATTCTGGTGACCATATTTCGCATTTTTACAACCTGATGGATTCCATTCTCACGAACCATCCGGATATGGGGATCATCATTCGGTCACACCGTGGAAAAGTGCGTAAAAACCACCGTAGTCATGACAAAGCCCTCGCGCAGAAGCATCCGAATGTACTGTTCTCACACTACTATTCAGGCCCCTTGGCTAAGGCGTCCATTCACGACGCGATTGACCTGTGCGACGCGATGATTTCGCCGACTTCAACGACTGTGCTGGATTGTATCTATTCCGGGAAACCTGCTGCCGTTTTTGCCGAAGACGTGGAAATTTTTTCCGAGTTGCAACAGATTTCGGACGCGGAAACGCTGGAGAATTTCGTGAACTCCCTGTCGGAGCCCGATCCCGTTTATGATTTAATTCGGGCGCGGTTTGGCGCGTTTGATGCCAATTTGGACCGCGCCGCCGAAGCGATCGAAAGCCACATGTTTGATGTGCAGGCTGGTTAAGAAAACATATCCCAAGCCAAAGGTTCACCCCGTTTAAGAGTGCGATTTGCCGTTTTGCCAAGGGCGCTGGGCAGGTGTTTGGGCGCGAGGCCCAAACCAGGGCGGATTGATCTTAGGTTTTCATCCGTCAAAACTGCGCCTTCCGCAACGTCTTCAACAATATAAAGCGATCGCCGGAAGGTCGCGTTTGTACCGCCAACGCCTGCACGATCAAAACGTGGTTCGCCCAATGCTGCGTGCGCCATGCGGCAGTCGGCGACCAATTGCGTAAACTCGTCTGGCTCAAGCGAGAAGTCCGCATCTGGTCCGCCGTCGGCGCGCGCGAGGGTCATGTGCTTTTCGATGACGGTCGCTCCCCGTGCAATCGAGGCCACAGCGACCGCTGATCCCAACGTGTGGTCGGAAAGGCCAACCGTCACGCCAAAGGCTTTTGCCAAGGCTTCAATGGTGCCGAGGCGCATTTCCTCTGGTTTGGCAGGGTAGGCCGAGATGCAATGCAGGAGGCAAATTTCGGTGGCCCCACCCTCACGGGCGGCGCCTAATGCGTCTTCAATTTCGGCGTAATTGGCCACGCCAGTGGACATGATCATTGGTTTTCCTTGGGTAGCGACCTTGCGAATGAGCGGTGTATCCACGAGCTCGAAGGACGCAATTTTGTAGGCGGGAACATTAAATCCAGCGAGGAAATCAACGGCGGTGGGATCAAAAGGCGAAGAAAAACAGTGTAAATTATAGGACTTCGCGCGGGCGAAAAGGGCTTCATGCCAGTCCCAAGGGGTGCTGGCCTCCTGATACAATTCATGCAGGCTGCGACCATCCCAAAGCCCACCTGAAATGCGAAACTCGGGGCGATCAACGTCAATGGTAATCGTGTCGGCCGTGTAGGTTTGCAGCTTTACGGCGTCCGCGCCGGTTGTCGCTGCAGCATCCACCAACGCCAATGCGCGATCAAGGTCGCCGTTATGATTGCCTGACAATTCGGCAATGATATAAGGAGAATGCTCCGTTCCAATGGACCGTCCTGCGATTGAAAATTTAGGGTGCATCGCTGTTTTCTCCTTTGACTGGCTGCCAGATACCCGCGGCCAATTTCACATCGCATCGGTCAAGTCGGAACGCAAGGACTTGAGGATCATCGACGCCTATTTGACGAAATCCGAACCGCTTGTGCAAGGCAATTGAACGTGTGTTTTCAACGCGGACTTTTGCTTCAAGCGCGGTAACATCCCGCCGGTCAAACAGGACCTTCAGGAAGGTCGCCAACATACGTAGTCCGGCACCGCGTGGCGCATTTTCCGCGCCCACATAAAACCCCCACGACCAGGTTTTTCCGGCCACGATTTGCGCATTCACGTGTCCTAAATCGCGCGAGCCTTCGCTATAGATCATCCACAGACCTTCGTTTCCGCGCAAGGTTTTCCGCATCCAGCTTTCGTGATTGCTCCAAACAAGTTCATCCGTGTCGAGGCTGGCAGCACGAATATGCGATTGGTTTCGCCAGTCGTATAACGTTTGGGTATCGCCCAATTCCATTGGCCTCAGCTTTGCTTCAAGTACGTCCATCACGCGTCCAGCCCCCAAGCCGTCACACAATCCAGCGGCTGCTTTCGACATATTTCGGCACTTGGAAATTGTCCGGATGAGGGCGTGGTGTAATATGTTGGGATTGCGGGCTTGCTCCAAGGAAAGCGCAGTCACGGCCCCCGCGCGATCAAGGGCGTCGAGCACGGCTTTCTGGTTGTCCGCGGTACAAATGGCCATAGCGGGAAGGCCGAGACAGCAACGCTCCCAGCTCGTCATGCCTCCCGCTCCGATACATAAATCGGCCCGCGCCATGCGCTCGGCCATGTTGTCGGCATCCAAAGCGAGCGTCGCCTTTGGACGTGTCGCCAAAAGAGTTTCGACCTCGATTACGGTTTGGCTTGAAGATCCCATAACGACTTCGACTTCGATATCAGGAAATGCGGCGAGCGCTCGCAGTGCGAGGGGGGCCAATCCAGAGCCGTCGACCATACCCGGCGCAATAAGGATGCGTGTGACGGTATCATTTCGGCCGGCGAGGGCCGTGGGGCGCAATGCAGCGAATTCGGGTCTAAGAAGGGCAAAACTGGCACCTGTAAGTGTGGCATCGGCGGGATTGAGGCGCGCCGTTTCTGACATTCGAGTTTGATCAAGAACACGCTCGGACCCTAACGCGCGGTCATCCAAATCGTCGATCGCCATGAATTGCGCTGTATAAGTCGCGCTTCGAACTTCGTGGGTCCAGCGTGCATCCAGCCCATAGTGATCCCAAATGATCCAGTCGGGGCCGAGTTTCTGGGCGGCCTCAGCCGTCGCCCTTGCGTCCTCTTGCCATGAAGTCGCCAGCCAATTGCTGTGGGCAGGGCCCGCCGGGTCATGGGGGGGAGGTGAACTTGGACTGATATCGTGGACCTTGAAGCCAGAATCCCGAACCCGTTGTGACATGGTATTGAGCCTTGCAGCCATAACAAATTCAACGTGGTGCCCGCGCTCCGTCGCCTCGTTCGCCAATGTTAGGCACCGCATGACATGACCGCCACCAATGATCGTATCGCCGTCAGTCCGGATGAGAAGACGCATTTTTCTCCATTTCCAAAAGGGCAAACTGATGCTCGGCGCGACGCCAATCTGTAGGCGTGTCTATGTCGATACACCGTTCCGGCGGCAAAATCACCGAAGCTGCTCCGTCCCAAACGCGCGCGTTTTTATCGAGCCAAGTTTCTGCTCGGGCCCAATAGAACTGCCCCGCGTCAAAGTACGCGGGTTCCAAATCTTGGGAACGCATGGGCATTTTTTCGGGGTGCCTTGCTGCGACTCGCTCTGTTGCATCGATCATTGTATATGCGCGGTCAATCGGCGTGGCATACTCGCCAAGAGACAAAACCCAGTCAACATCCTCGGTCAATTGGTCTTTTCCTCGGGCAAGGTCGTCTCCCGAAAGAAAGAGTGCCGTCGGGTATATGCAGCATACAAGGGTTTTTGGCGGGAGGTTCAGTTTTTCCACCGCGTCACGGATCACATCCGTCGTTCCCGTGAAATCGTCAGCCAATGTGGAGTCCCGCAAAAAGGGAACTTCGGCCCCATGAGTTTGAGAGACTCGGGCGATTTCGGCATCGTCCGTCGTAACAATAACTCGGTCAAAACATGCACTCTGTTGGGCAGCCTGAATTGGCCATCCGATTGCTGGTTTCCCATGGAAATCAAGAATGTTTTTCCGCGGAATGCGCTTTGATCCACCCCGCGCAGGAAGAATTGCTATGGCTTTTTCGTGCACTGCGAACTTCCTTTGGCTTTGATCTCAAGTCGTTGACAGCAATAGATCATATCCTGTTTCACGGAACAAGGTACAGAACGCGGGCGCTCAATTGCCTTGGAACGTCGGATGTTTCAGGTATATAGCGTTGAAAGAAAAAGAAGTGATCGCCCCATGTCGCAAGAGAACCTACACGAAACCACGGCTGATCCAAAGCCAGATGGCCCGTTTCGGGATCGTCTGTTGTTCTGGTTTATTCGGATCATTTTGGCGGTGTTGCACCTCGTGCCCTATCCGTTGAGAATTCGAGTTGGTGGCTGGTTTTTTAAACATATTGTCGCCCCTGTCGCTGGATACCGGCGCCGAATCCGCGTAAATCTTGATCTTGTGCTCCCTAATATTGATCCCGTCGAAAAAGAGCGTTTAACTCGTGCTGTGCCAGAAAATTTTGGGCGCACGATGACCGAGTTGTTTTCTCCGAGCGAGTTTTTGGAAATTGCGCGGAAAACAACACTCAATGGACCAGGACTTGAAGCTCTTGAAAAGGCGCGCGCATCAAAGCAATCCGCGATTCTTGTTTCGGGGCATTTTGGGAATTACGATGTTGTTCGCGCGAAAATGATTGACCAGGGTTTTGATGTTGGGGGTCTCTATCGTCCCATGAAAAACGTGTTCTTTAATGATTACTATGTGTCGACCATTTCCAAAATCGGGCAGCCGCTCTTTCAGCGTGGGCGCCGCGGAATGGCGCAGATGGTTAAGTTCTTGCGCTCTGGGGGAACTCTGGCGATCTTGATTGACCAGCATATGGGACAAGGTGCACCGCTCACTTTTTTCGGGCAACCTGCGCAAACCGCGCTTTCTGCTGCGCAGTTGGCCCTAAAATACAACGCTGTTTTAATACCCTGTTACGCGATCCGCCAAGAAGACGGGTTGAATTTTCGAATTGAACTTGAAGAACCTGTCCCGATTGGAAGTGCCGAAGAGATGACACAGGCTCTAAATGATAGTCTTGAGAAAAGGGTTCGGGAAAACATGGATCAATGGTTGTGGATTCATCGCCGATGGAAAGCCGCAGGTTCGCTGGAGTAGGGCATTCAGCTGTTTGCTGTTCCGTGATTGATTTAATTCACAATGAACTCCGCATGCAGGGCACCGGCAGCCTTAATTGTTTTTAGAATATCTATAAGATCCCGCGAAGAAACTCCTAAGGCGTTCAACCCTTGAACGACTTCCGAGAGAGAGGTTCCACCCGACACTTCGGCTAATCCTGTTATTGGATCCTGTCGTACATCAATATTTGTACGGGGAACAACGACTTCCCGCCCATCTGAAAACGGGTTTGGTTGCGCAACGAGAGGTTCTTCCTGAATGCGAATGGTTAGGTTCCCCTGTGACACGGCAACTCTGCTAATTCTAACATCCTCGCCCATAACGATCGTGCCAGATCGCTGGTCGACCACAACGCGGGCTTTTCTTTGTGGCTCCACATCAACGTTTTCTATGCGCCCAATTGCATGAGCTGCGGAGGCCATTTTAGTGGCAGGAATATCAATTTGCACGGTTCCTGCATCCAGCATTAACGCGACCCTGCGACCGAATTCCCTATTAATCGCCCTCTCAATCCGCTCGGCAGTTGTAAAGTCCGGCGTCCGAAGTGCAAGCCGCATTTGTTTGATGGCAGCAAAGTTAAAATCAATTTCGCGTTCAACCCGCCCTCCAGCTGGAATTGTACCTGAAGTAGGTACGCCCCGCGTTATGCTCGCTGACTCTCCTTCTGCGAAAGCCCCTCCAGCAATAATCGAGCCCTGACTGACCACGTAGATTTCACCGTCTGCGGCGTTCAACGGTGTCATAACAAGCGTGCCACCAGCGAGGCTCTTTGCGTCGCCCATTGTGGAAACAGTTACGTCAATCATACTGCCCGCTCTTGCAAACGGCGGGAGGGTGGCTGTTACAAATACACCGGCAACATTCTTAGGTCGGAATTGTTCACCGGTTACATTTACCCCAAGCCTCTCGAGGATGTTTGACATAATTTCTTCTGTAAAGGGCGCGTTTCTTAGTCCGTCGCCGGTACCATCTAGGCCAACAACTAATCCATAACCAACAAGGTCGTTACTTCGGACGCCATCAAACTCAACCAGATCTTTAATCCTGACGGGTGATGCATGGGTGAGGCCGGTTGAACTCACCAGTAGGATAGTAAAAAGTGCCAGAATTCTTCTGATCATCTTAAAAAGTCCACTAGATTTAGGCGCGATAGTCGCGCAGTTACTGTGTAAAGCGTCTCGAGTTGAATTTGCACAGCTTCAAGTTCCGTCGCTGCAGTGTAGGGATCGGCTCCCAGTACTCTCGTGCGCGCCAAATCCAACGCGTGTATTTCTGTTTCGTTCTGAACGCGCATTTCGTCGATATGGGCTTCGGCAGTGCCCGTTGCTGCTCTCAAGCCTGATATTTCGTTCTCATTTGACAAAAGGGCCTCGCCAGCACTTTGAAGGAGGATTTGCCTTTCGGAGGCGAAGGCACTCATAGTCCCCTCGGAAATGAGAGCCGCGATAGCAAGACCTTTCAATACACCCCGAATTCCGGGATCGGCTGCTGTAATTTCAAAATGTGCTTCTCGCCCCGGACCAATCTTAAATGGCGAGAGCGTGGTCTGTGAGCCCGTATACCCAATTGTCTCGAACCCCCCACCCGCGTCGTCAAACCAAGAATCAATAACTGCAAGCGCCCCTGCCGCCGTTGTTTCGGTTGCAAGAAGTGGTGTTAAATCCGCGAGCATATCGTCCACGGAAGCAAGAGCGGCTGTGTCAGTCGCCCTTCCGGAAAATAGTGCTCGGCCTGTTGTTTGAGTATTTAGAGCGGAAACTACAGACTCGAATTTCTGTTTGGTATCGGAGGTGGTGGCGTCAACGAGTTCATTGTTGTTGGTATTTGAGGCCATAAGGAGCGCTGGCGCCGCCTCACCAGTTAACCCTTGAATGAAGCCAAGAACTGACTGCGCATTTTCCACGAATAATGCCGCTTCCGAATTCGCGGTTTTATACGCGCCCAGGGAAGCCGCCGCTTCTTCAATTTCACTTAAACCAGTAAAATCCCCGCGAACAGCCTTGGAGGTGTCGGCGACTCTTCCGCTAGAAAGCTCAAGGGAGAGCCTATCCATTTCTGTCTTGAGCTGTGCGTTCTGACGGCTAAGCATGAAAGTGCGCGCTTGGTCACCAAATGAGGAAAACATCATATTTTAAAGCCCCATCAATAAGTCAAGCATTTGGTCAATCGACTGAATAACCTTGGCATTCGCGGCATAACTGCGCTCAACAAGAAGAAGTTTTTGCATTTCCTGATCGGAGTCGACTCCATATGCCTTCTCCTGCGATTGCAGCGCGGTTGTTTTTGTGGCTGCAAAACTAACGTCACTTTCACGCGACTGTCTTTGCACCCCAATGGACGAAAGAAAATCAGCCGACAGATCATTCAATGAGCGAGCTGAAGACGCGAAACTGCCCGAAGCTGGTGCGATTGGGGAGCGCAGGGCATCAATCATGGCTTGAAGCTTTGACGCATCACCAACCTCACCTGCAGTCGCCGCCCCAAGACCATCTCTTAAGCGCCACACTTCGCCCCCTTGGGCTGGGTCAACAGATGCTGTTAGCGCCAAACGAGTGGAAAGTGCAGACTCATTCAAGGGGTTAAAGGCTGCCCCAGAATCGGTGAAGAGACCTCCTGCACTGGTGTTGTCTACAGCGGGGTCGGAAAATCTCTCTACAAGATTGCGTGCAATGGCGTCGAGATCGGATTGTGCCTGAAGGGCGATTTCATCCCGGACTTCGAACAAAGAAGCGAGGGAGCCGCCATTAATGCTGTTTCGTTCGGCGGTCGTATCAATCGGGTACCCGTTGAGCGAAATCCCCGAGAGCGCCCCTGATTCGAGAGTCATTTGTGGAACGATCGTGCTGACGCCAGCGAACTGAAACTCACCAGCACGGCCGTCAAGGAGCACTGCGCCACCTGTGGTGAAAAGAGCAACTGTGTTCCTGTCGCGTGCCACCTCTTTTAATGGAACAATTTCGGCAATCTGGTCAATCATGGCCTGCCGTTGATCCATCAAACCGGTGGCATCATGACCAGAAGATGTTTGCGCAAGAATGTGGTCGTTTAGCTCTTCAATCTTTTGTAAACTATCATTGAGAAACGCCACCTGCGCACCAATTTCATGGTCTGCGGACATTCGCATGTTCTGTATGTCATCAGACACGGTTTTGAATTTTTGCGTCACATCATTTGCCGCAATCAAGACGGCATTTAATCGCGGCGTGGAATCCGGCCGGCTAGAGGCCTCGATGAGTGCGGTTTCAAGGGCACTGATTTCCTGATTTAGGGAGCCCGCGTCCTCAGGAATGCCAATTGTCCGCTCTAGTTCGCCAAGGAACTCGCTTAATACAGAAGCGTTTCCCAATTCCGCTTGCGCCACCCGACGATCAGAAATGAGGCCGGAGTCAACATTTCGAAATATGCCTTCGATTTGCACCCCAGCCCCATTCCCAGCCAATGACTGGGAAGAGAGCTCGAGTCTGCGGGTTGCGTATCCCTCGGTGAGGGAGTTGGCAATGTTTGAGGAAACGACTTGTGCGGCTCGCGATGAAGCCGAAAGCCCACTCAGAGCGTTCGAAAATGAAGATGTTAAACTCATTGCTTTTCCTCACTCATTTCCCCCGACTATCGCTTAATGTTAGTCGTCTCTTGCAACATTTCGTCGACGGTTTGGATGACTTTCGCATTTGAAGAATAGGCTCGTTGGGTTTGGATCAAGTTCGTGAGCTCGCCTGCGACATCTGTAGTTGAGCCCTCACGCGCAAATCCGGAAACCTCGCCGGTTGGGCCGTCGCCAGCATCCCAAAGGAAAAATGAACCTGAGTTTGGCGATACTTGAAATGCTTGATTGTTAAGGGACGTCAAAGCATTAGGGTTTGCCACGTCAACCAAGGGAACCTGATAAATCGTCCGGGTGAAACCTGTATCGTAGGTCGCGTTGATATAGCCATTGGCGTCAATCTCCACTGATGTCAGGTTGCCCACTGGTGAGCCGTCTTTCGTAATGGATGTCGGCGCAAAACTGTCTGAAAGCTGGGTCAAGCCGTTTGGATCCCCAAGCGTTCCAATGGTCATTTCCAAATTGCCACCCGCGACTACGAGGTCCAGCGTCCCATCGGTCGCATTATATGCCCCACCTGAAACGGCAACAACGGATTGCAACGTACCCCCATTTGCGCGACTGTCATCGAAAGTCAGAGTATACTCCCCGACCGTCCCACCAGCCTGTGCCGAGTCCGTAATTAGCATTGTCCATTCGTTTGAGGACCCACTCCCCGGTACCGTTGGCGTGAAAGTTACACCTAGTGTTTCCGAAGTTCCCAAGTTTCCAAAATACTCTACGGACAGCGGCAAGGTCTCGCCGGATGAACCGGCCTCAGTTTCTGTCGCGGGAAGGTTCACACCAAGATTGAGAGCGGTAGTAGGGTCGCCGGCGGATTGGTTCACATTGATAACGACGGGTTCGAGGCCGGACGTCGTATCCCGAGCGAATGTTGGAATTGTGCCATCTGCATCTGCAGGCCAGCCCAAAAGAACGAGGCCCGTTTCTGTTTTTAGAACTCCATTTGCATCTGTCCGAAAGGACCCGGTGGTAGTCATCATCATGGGGTCGTCGCCGGTCGCAGATATAGAAACCTCCGCAGTTACGGGCAACATACCGCGTCCGGAAACGGCAATATCTAGAGGATGGCTTGTGGCAATGAGAGGGCCGCGCTCGTCAATAAGACGACTTGTGGTAGCACGAACGCCCCCTGCGGAATAGGAGCCTGCGCCTGGCTCACCATTAATAACAAAGGATTGAAAAGCCGCAGTCGCACGTTTGTACCCATAGGTACCAGAGTTAGCGATGTTATCTGAAATAGTAGCCAAACGGGTTGCGTTTGCGCTAAGCCCGGCTACGCCGGCACTTAGGGAAGATGATATCGTCATGTAAATGCGCCTTTCTGCTGCACTGACCAATGGTCTACAACGACATCTACATGCGCATGCTTAACGGCCCCCTAACAATTAAAATGCGGTCTAATTTGTTTTTGCGCCGCGTTTTAGAAATCTGATCGCAGCAGGATGAGTTCAAGCCGATTGTTTCGATAAGACATTGGATCAGGGTCAATGGTTTTGCGAGATGCAAATCCCGTAACGCGTTGAACCCGTTTTCCTTCCAATCCTTCCTGCTCCAAAAGTTGGCGCATTGCCATGGCACGCGCCGTCGAAATACTCCAAGTACTGTCCGTGAGTGCGACGATAGGGACGGCTTGCGTGTGTCCATTCACGGCGACCTCATTGCGCACCAACTTAAATACACGAACCATCATCTCTGCTATTTCTATTGTAATTTCAGTTGGTTGCGACGTTCCTTCGATGAAAAGCGGCTCCCCCGGAATATCAAAAACTTCGATCACCAACCCTTCGTCGGTCAACCGCGTGAGAACATGCGTAAGCGCTTGGTCCAGCAGGATGCTTTCGCCACCAGCCCCTAGTAAGATTTGTTGAGCTTGCTCTAGATCTGCCTCCTCTGCGGCACGCGCAGCGCTTTCCTCTTCAGATTCCAAGCCACCATTTGCACCGTCAGTCTTACCTGTTTGCTCTAGAAGTTCTTCCGGCAATGGGTTGGATGCACCAACACCGTTGTGTGCCAAAGTTTCTTCGGGAAAGGGGCTATCCCCACCAAAAAAGCTACCACCTCCACCCGAGTTCCTATTGATTGTAATTGTTGGATTGAAGTAATCAGCAATCGCTTTGCGCTGCTTCTCGTTTGTGGCGCCCAGCAACCACATAAGAAGGAAAAACGCCATCATAGCGGTCACGAAATCGGCGTAGGCCACTTTCCACGCACCGCCATGGTGCCCCGCGGCAATAATCTTCTTGCGTTTAATAATAATCGGACGCTTGCTGTTATCAACAACGCTCATGTCACCACCTCTTATATTCACCCAACCTTTTGATATCAAAGGGGTGTGAAAGTGGCGTTAACCCTTCAAATCCTAACTAATTTTTGGTTTGAGCTGCGATTGCAGATCCTGCAGCCCAACCAGACGACCATGCCCACTGGAAGTTGTACCCGCCGAGCCACCCAGTGACGTCGACCACTTCTCCAATAAAATAAAGGCTAGGAACTAAACGTGATTCCATTGTTTTGGAGCTCAACTGATCGGTGTTCACCCCTCCCAGAGTCACTTCGGCCGTGCGGTAACCCTCTGTCCCCGTTGGAAAAAGCTCCCAAGCGGACAAATAGGTCGCAATAGCTCGCAAATCCACGTCGCTTTGGTCTGCTAGGTTTCCCGTCAGGCGCATTTGGTCGGAAAAATAGTCCGCAAGCCGAGTGGGGAGCACCATGGCCAGAACGTTGGAAATTGACTTTTTCCCGTGCTCCTTGCGCAACGCTCGGAGGTCTTCAAAAAGTGTCCGTTCGGGTAGGATATGCACGTGGATAGGGTCTTTTTCATTCCAGTAACTGCTGGCTTGCAGGATGGAGGGTCCGGATAACCCACGGTGTGTGAAGAGTAAGCCCTCACTAAAGCCAGTGCCATTTGCTGTGACGCGCGCGGGCACTGAAAGACCAGGAAGCGGGCTAAAATCCTGTTTGGTATCCTCACCAAACGTTAGCGGCACAAGGCCGGGGCGTGTTTCAATGATCGAATGGCCATACTGCTCTGCAATTTGATACCCGATGCCCGTCGCTCCCATTTTTGGGATCGATTTTCCGCCAGTAGCGACGACAACGGAGGAGGCTTGGAGCGTGCTTCCATCGTTTAAGGCGAGATCAAAAAGGCCATCGGAGTGGCGCACCGACGTCACCGAAGTTTGAAGCCGAAGCTCCACGGACGCCTTTTTCATCATCCGCAAAAGCATCGCGATGATATCTTTCGCCGTATCATCGCAAAACAACTGCCCAAGCGTTTTTTCGTGCCATGAAATGCTGTGCGTGGAAATTAACTCAATGAAATCCCACTGTGTGTAGCGTTTTAAGGCGGATTTGGCAAAATGGGGGTTTTGCGAGATGAAATTCTGAGGGCCACAATGGAGGTTCGTGAAATTGCAGCGTCCCCCGCCGGATATCCGAATTTTCTCACCCGCAGCTTTTGCGTGGTCAAGGATAAGGACAGTTTTGCCGGTGCTCGCCGCCTGGGCCGCACACATCATGCCGGCAGCGCCCGCCCCCATGACGATTACATCGAATTTTGAAATGCCACTCATACCTTGCTGAACCACAGCTGCCCATTCAATGCAAGGGGATGCTTAACCAATAAAGAGTTGGGTTAAGTAGATTGAGCCACAGTGGGACCCCTTTGGATCGACGGCTGCGCCCGTTGCGGTCATACGCATTCGGTTGCTCATGAAGTTTTCACGGTGTTTGGGCGATTCGATCCACTGGCGGGAGGCCTCACGCGCGAGACTTGCATAACTATGGGGAGGCAGCGTGTTCCCTTTGCCGTCAGCAAAGTCGCAGGTCGCCATATTCTTTACAAAAAACGGGCCACCCGTCAGCTGATATCGGTACATTCTAATAATGTTTTCGGCACCAGTCTTGACCTTGATCCCCGAATTCATGATGCGATTTTGCGTAGAGTTTTGCCCCCTAACATTGGACTTGTGTGACAGGGTGCTGTTTTTTGCCATCCACTTCGAGTGCTTCGTCGCAGGCTTTGTGAGCTTAGAGTCGCTTGATAGCGCGGGAAGTCCCGAACGACAGCGTGCGTAGTTGACTTCGATAAGGACCGCGTTGTTTAACAAGGATTCGTTGATTTTTCCAGTCGCGGGTATCGCTTTATTCGATCCCGCAATGAGTGTCCGTTCGCAGGCGGCTCCTGCAACGCTTGATAGAAAAATTACGCTGACGACGAGGCAAAAGCTACGGGCAATACTTCTCATAATTAAGCTCCTAAACTGGTTTTAAGGCCAAACCGCCTAATCTATTTCGTAAGAGCAGCAACGCCGACTACGGCGCCAAACAAGCCCACAATCGAGCTTGCCGCTGTGACAACTGATTCGGTTGCAAGCACAACATCACCGGGAACAATTTCGAATTTCTTAGCGCCAAACAACCCTTCTGCAGAAGTCAGGTCGATGGAAAACACGATTTGATCGCGTGCAGGGCCCGTTCCATCCAAACGGATCGCGGATGTGGGATAGTTTCTAAGCACGAGAATTCCCTCTGGATCAGCTCGCAAATCGTTCAATCCACCCATCATCGCGATCGCGTCGAGCGCAGTGATGTTGTCTTTGCTGAAATAGATAGTTGCCTCGTTTTTTGATGCCCCCATTCCTACAAAATAGCGCTTTTCTTCGTCGACAATAACCTTATCCCCGCCACGTAAAGTTGTGTCACGGCTTGGATCCTCATAGAGGTTATCAAGGGAAGTTCCGTAGGTCGTGTTATTGCGGACGAGGCGAATTTGTGGATTTCGGACACCACGGTCAACCCCGCCGCCTGCGGACAACAGGCTGAGGACGGTGAAGTTGCGATCTGGCAACTGGAAGCTTCCGGCCTTCATAACGCCGCCCACGAGGTCAACGGAATTCTTGCGGCCTGACACATGGACGAGTTGAACCTGAACGGCGGGAATAAGCGTCTCGATCTTGACTTGCAATTCCTTTCGAGCGCCCTCTGGGGTGAGGCCCGTAAGCAATACGTCCCCAACATACGGGACATAAATGGTGCCGCTTGGCGAAACAACGAGACCTGCGAGCTCAGTCGCTTTTTGCCCATCGGTGCTCAAAAGGGAGTTCTCTCCACTGTCCCAAATCCGGAGGCTCACAATATCACCTGCCGCAATTATGGGGCTCGCGGGTCCCGCCTGGTGTGAGATCCAAGGATATGATTTTGAGGACTGATTTCCCGGCCACTTAGCGAATTGCGTTAGGAAATCTGGTGATATGACATGCAGGGCGAATGGGGAATTTGCATCTCCAGCGCCACTAATCACCTCGCTCGAAACCGCGGCCCCCCTTGGGAGTGAGCAGGCGGCAATGCCAAGTCCTGCTACGAGTGCGAAGATTAGGTTCGTCAGCCTTGTCATTTTGGTCCCCTAAGGCCAGATTCTCGCACTATCTTGTGCCAAACCCGAAGAAAATTTTAGTTTCACACAAGATACTGTGTGCAGGGACAAGGTCAATCATACATTTAATATATGGCTATAATTGTCGGCATTAAGCGATCCTCGAAGTGTGGTGGAGTACATGAAAAACACTCTAGAGGCCAAAGCCTAAGAATTTGCTAGCAATTTTGGAACAGGTCACTTCCGCTTTTGGGAAATGCATCCGAACGGTTGAGGTTGACGCATAAATACTGCAAAACAAAATCGGAAAACATATGCGCGCGGTCCGGAAGACTCTCTTCATATTAGCGGCGCAGGAGATTGTGTGTGACTTGGCAGAAACGTAGTTTGGACATTTTTCTCGCGTGTGTGGGAATTCTCTTTTTTGCCATACCCTTTGCGGTGTTGTTCTTGTTTCTTATGGCTGTCCAGGGGCGGCCAATTTTCTACCTTTCGGAGCGCATGAAGTCCCCAAACGAGGGTTTTTTACTTTGGAAATTGCGCAGCATGGAAATGTCAGCGGTAAATTCTGGTGTGACCGGTGGGGACAAACAGGCGAGATATACGCGGTACGGCAAACGTTTGCGCCGTCTAAGGCTTGACGAAATTCCACAGCTTTGGAATGTGCTGAAAGGAGATATGAGTCTTGTTGGGCCGCGCCCACCGTTGCGGCTGTATGTCGAAGATTTCCCCGAACTTTATCAGCGGGTTCTCACCTCGCGGCCTGGAATTACGGGCTTGGCCACGCTTACTTACCACCAGCATGAAACTGAACTGTTGGCGAAATGCGTGACGGCCGAACAAACCGACATTGTATATCGGCGTCGCTGTATTCCCCAGAAAGCGCGTCTAGATTTAACCTATCAAGAGCACCAATCAGTGTGTTTCGATCTGGAAATTCTGGCCCAGACGGTTGGAAAAGTCTTTTCCGTACGCAAGTCAAGAGCTCGAAAATAGTTTGAAAACAAATGGTTGCGTAGAAAATAAAAAAGCGGGCCTCATTGCTGAAGCCCGCTTTTGGTAAACCGAGGTATCAAAACTATGACACCCCGAAATTCCAGTTCACAGAACGACTTAGGTGTCGTCGTTGTTGCTTGCTACAACCGCAGCAACGGCTACGAGGCCGAGCAATGCGAGTGGTAGCCAGTTATTGCCTTCTTCTTCAGCAATGAAGACGTCTGGCATTGGCTCGGAAACAACTACTTCAGGGCTGCCGGCGAATGCTGTAGTGGCGGAAAGCGCCAAAACAGCGGTGAGTGCTGTGATTTTTTTCATGTTAGCTCCATTAATATATGCACGTACGCGAGAAAAGCATATCGTGGCTTGGGTTTACGGTAAAGTTATATTCTGTTGGTTACTCTAAAATTACTAATAGTGACACATAACCAACAGTTTCGGATACGAATTGGCGGGATTGACGAGCGATACCACTAGAATCGAGCCAATAGTCGTTTTTGAATTTGATTTCGCCAGCAACACACGATTCTTTATAGTGTTTTGTGGCATAGGATTTGTTTAAAATTTGCGTCGTTTCGGCCCCAACGAACTTCCATGTACATACAGCCTGAAGCGGCGCCACTTGATCATCGCCATCGAGATAATAGTGCGTGCGGCTATGAGAGCCTGAACTTTGAATTGATGCGGGAACGCTCGCGGACACCAGATCGGCACCAAGGGCTTTCGTACCGGTGACAAAGGGCCCCTTGAACGTATAGGAGGCTCCATTTTTGGTACGCCACGTTTTATAGGACCCGTTTTGTACCTGAAACGAGAGGAAAGCCATGCCTTCTATTTTTTCGACAAGAACAATTATTAGTGGTTTGGTGTTCGTTTCGATCCACGAAAGGTCGCCTTTGGCCGGAGAAGAGGATGCCGCCGTTGCCGCACCTTTGCTCGGTTTGGCCGAAGACATATATCTGCCCTTTAAGTCGCTATAAACTGCCGTACCTATGGTTTCGTCACGCTCTTCTGAGCTACAAGCAGCCACAGCCAATAGGCAGGCGGCAAGCGTTAACTTACGAGTAATAGTCATCACCGCCAGACTCTCCCTTGGCCATCTCTAATCGCGGCCGCATGATTGACACGAATACGGTCATAAAGACGGTCGTTGACGATGAGTTGGGCGCCGCCATCCCGTGACAAGACTTGCAGTGCAACTTCCTGAACGCGACGCGAAGGTTTGCCTGTGAGCCAGCTTTGGGGAATTTCAAGGATGACTCCTTTATCAAAGGAGCCTTCGCCATAATCTTCTGCGCTCAGGTCGGTTAGTGTTGCAAATGCCCCAACGCGCCAGCCATTTGTAAACTCACGGCGCACGGTAAAGGTTCCGCCCACATCCCCCGCCAGATACTTTCCGGCGCTGAGTTGGAAATCAAATCCACTTGCTTCGTGTTTGTAATACACCGAGGCATGACCGGTTGCGACGCCGTAGTCTTGGAAGCCGAGATAGGAGTCTGTTTCGCGTTGAACGACATAGTTCGCCTCAATACCAAAGGCGAAGGGCTGATTGACAGGCATCCAGAGCAGCTCGGATGAAATGCCACCGAACATACGTTCGAGGTAACCCGCGCTCACGCGTCCATAGATCTCTTCCGTTGGCTGAAAGAAATACCCCAAAGTAAGATACTGCAGGGAAACAGGGCTGAAGCTCTCGTAAAGGTTGGCATCGCTGCGCACGGGTTGGATGGCGGATGTTGAAGGAGATTCATCCTTTCCAAGAGTACCAATCAGCTGGGCTTGGATCGATCCTGATAATTCCAAACCGGGAGCAAGGAACTGAAGTGTCGTGGCTTCAATACCTGCGCCCCAGCGAATGGGGTCGTCTGGATCGAACAGGCTGAAATCCATGTAGGGGTCAATAGCCCACTGGAAATCCGGATAAACGCCAGGGGCATAAATCAGGTTGGCGGGTTTTGTGGGGACAATGTCTTCAATGACTGCGCTCGCCATGATGAGCGCTTCGCCATTGGGGGCCGTTGAGTATTTTTCAACGTCACTGCGCTTCAACTTAACAACCGATGTTGCCAGCCCATTGACCATATTAACGATCTCAAAAGTTTCAACGGAGGGCGGCATGGTCCGAGTCAGCGCGCGGGCTGTGCGGCCAATTGCTTGGGCGCTGTTGATGAATGTCTCGTTGCGAATGCGCACTTCAACCGAGGTGCCGCGCATTGCAACAGCTTCCATTTTGACGTCGTCGAACTCCATGTGTTTTTGGAGGTTTTGTGCCAGAATTTCCTGAGATCCGGGTTCCGTCATCCAGATAGTCGAATATTGCTCCGGGTCGTCAGCATAAACAGGACGAGGTTGCACGGCCAAGGGGGCGGGGCCATAGCTCCCCAAAACCGCAGGGCGCTTGGGGCTGAATTTCATCGAGAGGCTTGCGGCGAGTTCGGATCCATACATATAATATACGCCAGCCGATATGATATCGTTGAAGCGATATTCGGCGCCGAAATTAAGGGGTGACTTACGGTCAAACAGGTCTTTTTCGCCAGCTTCAAGGGTGTAGTCGTCCGATGAATACTCTACCTTGAGCGAGAGTTTTTCTGTTGGCCGATACTCGACGCCACCGAAAACCGACATTGGGCCGCGGAAATATTGATTGGTACTAAAGGTACCGCCCTGGCCAACATCAATTGGCGGACGGGTGCCAAACGGGGAGCCAATTGAGTTGTAAGAACCAAGCCGGCCCCACCCCAATCCAATTGTCGCCCGTATTTTTGGCGAGAAGTTTTTCGTGGCGGCAATGTATTCTGCGGAGTAAATTCCTGTGCCAGCGACATCCATGATGCCAACGGTCACTGCGGGCAAATACTCGGTTTCCGTCAAAAATTGATAGCGTAAATCAAAACTGCGGTCGTAATATGTTGGATACTCAATGGTGTTCCAATTATCGATCCGAGAATACCGAAATGTTCCAGATAGGCGCTTGGTTATTTGGAAAGTGCTAGACGCGCGCGTGCCCCCCGCAAAGGTCGACATTGTCACCGCAAGTTCGGCGTCCGGCATTGCTTCGCCTGACGGCATGTCGATGAGGCCTGCAATGCCGGCCAAGTTATAGGATGCGTCAGAGGCCGCAGTCGGAACCGCCAAAACAAGAGAAGCAATGCAAAGACTCGGCGCGGTGCTGCGCAGGGCGAGTCCCCGATAGCTTACTTTGTTTCTTTTGTGGCCCAGCATAAATCCTACCCGTCTAGTGTTGTTCATGGTAAAACATACCGTGAATCGTGGGGCAAGTAACAATACCCAACGGCCTTCGCTATAAGCAACAATCGTCTTGTTTACATCACATTTCGACTGCGGGTGGGGAGGCGGCTTCGGCATAACCTTCGACGCATCCATAAAGAATGTCCAAGGCTGCATTCCGATCGGTGGTCGCGATCGCGTGGCGCAGGGCCTTGAGGGCGGCGGCCACTTCAAGTTCGGATAATGATTCTTCGCGCGCACAGAAAATCTTGGCATGGGGAGTCGTAATATTGCCCTCGCCAAGCAAAAGCTCCTCGTGCATTTTTTCGCCTTGGCGCAGGCCTGTCGTCAGAATTTCAATGTCCCCGTCTGGGTTTTCTGCCGTTTTGACTGTACAACCGCTGGCTTCAATCATGCGCCGCGCAAGGTTCAGAATTTCGACGGGTTCGCCCATATCCAAAACATAGACTTCGCCACCCTGCGCAAAGGTTCCCGCCATAAGAACAAGACGACTGGCCTCTTGAACTGTCATGAAATAGCGCGTGACTTCACTGTGGGTCACCGTCACAGGACCACCGTGCGCAATTTGATTGCGAAAGAGCGGAACAACCGAGCCTGACGACCCTAGTACATTCCCGAACCGAACCATCGAAAAGACCGTATTTGAGCGCGAGGCTTGATCCTGAACGACCAATTCGGCCATCCGCTTGGATGCGCCCATAACATTGGTTGGGCGCACAGCCTTGTCTGAGGACACAAGAATAAACCGTTCCGCGTTGGCGTCATGGGATGCTTTCGCGAGAGTCGCAGTTCCAAGAACATTGTTTTCAAGCCCTGCGAGGCTGTTGATCTCAACCATAGGCACGTGTTTGTACGCCGCGGCATGAAAAACGACATCAATCTTATTTTCAGCGAAAACAGATGCAACCAATCTTGGATCGCTCACGGACCCTAGAACGGGTTTGACCTCGATTCCAAGTTCATTGGCGAAACTCGAAATGTCCATATCCGCGTTGTATAAGGCAAATTCACTGCTATCCAAAAGGATGATTTGCTTTGGTCCACAGGACAAAAGCTGCCGGCAGAGTTCAGAGCCAATTGTCCCGCCTGCGCCCGTGACAAGGATATTTTTGCCACGATAATTGTCCCCAAATTCGGTCACTTTGTGGTCGACTTTGGCCCGACCAAGTAGCTGTTGATGGTCACTCAGAGAGAAGACTTGCCCCATTTCCTCATCGCCAATCAATTCGGCAAAGTCAGAGGGTGTTAGGACTTCGAGACCAAATTTTTCAAACCGTCGAACAATGGCAACTTGCCGTGCAAACGACAGGGACGGCATGGCAAGGATGACTTTGTGCGCCTGCTTTATCTTGGCGATATGCGGGATTTGGGAAGGGCGCGCAATCGGGATGCCATCAATGGCAACGCTCTGAATGGCGGGGTTGTCGTCGGCGTAGCTTAGAATCTCATAGTGCTCTTTACTTTGGATCGCTTTGGCAAAATTCATACCTGTCTGGCCCGCGCCATAGATAATGAGGCGTTCCCGAGGATGCCCCGCGAGATAAATCATCTCGAGGATTTTCAACATCATTACGCGGCTTGTGACCGCAAACAAAAAGTAGCTATTCCCAAAAACCATGATAGTTCCCAAGGGATACTGCAGGCCGAAAAGCTTGCCAGTTGCCATAAAGGCAAGCGACAAAAGTATGGATAGTTGGGCGGTCTTGCCCGCAGCGCGAATTTCATAATCGCGAAGCCGAAAGTTTGGTATTTTAAGATAGGTCGTAAAAAGCGCCGCTAAGCAAACGAGGATTAACGTCTGGGCAATGATACTTGTGTTTGAGCCAAAGGGTTCAGTGGATGTTGATTGAACGAGAAGTGTAAATCCAAGCGCGACTGGAAGGAGTGACGTGTCCACAAACAAAAACACAAAACGTTTCTGCGCGCGTGTGAGTTTTTCAATTCTACCAAGCAATGACACTAAAATGGCCTCTTAAAACTTTTTCCAAGCGTTAAAATTGAAGGCCTGAAATGGCATACTTCAATACGTTCGCTCGGTCCCCACCGTGGGCCGCCAAAATTTCAGCGGCAATAGGTACGGGATGCTAGTGAGAAAAGAGGAAATTCGCTAGCTTTTTGATGCGGCAAGCAAAAAGACGCCGACATCGGGCTAAATTTAGCACAGATTTAGCCCGAAAATGGCTCAGTTAGTTTTGTTTCTGCTGGCTTCGACCATTTCGATCATTGTCGGCATTTCAATCATACCCGGTGCCAAAGCGTCACCAATCACAAAAGAGGGCGTTCCCCCAAAGCCAAGAGTTTTCGCAAGCGCATGAGTCGTTGCAATATGTTCGTCGACCTCGGGCGCATTCATATCTTCCTTCAAGCGATCTAAATCTAGACCAATGCTTTTGGCAATCTTGAGCACGGACTTCTCGTCGAGCCTGCCGCGTTGCCCCATCATCTCCCAATGGAATTCCTCATATTTTCCCTGCTCGCGGGATGCCAATGCGGCGCGGGCGGCATATACTGATCCTTCACTTAGGATGGGCCACTCGCGGTAAACGACGCGTACATTTGGGTCGTTGGCGATCAATTCCTCAACGACATCGGCCGCTTTTTTGCAGTAGGGGCAATTGTAGTCAAAAAACTCAACCACAGTCACATCCCCATCAGGGTTGCCCAAAACGGGCGCATTCGGGTCTTGTTCCAGCATTTGACGTTGCGCTGCGAGGGTCTCAACTGCGGCGGCGGCCTCGGTTGCTTGTTCTTGCTGTTGCAGTAGAATGAGAGCCGAACGAATGACGTCAGGGTTTTCCAGGATTGTTTGAAGAACAAGCTCTTTAATTTGCTCTTCGGTAAAATCTTGGGCTTGAGCTGCTGGAGCGAATCCCAGAAAAGTAATGAGGACAGTGGCGGTGATACGGCTCAGCATATTGGGACCCTTTGAAAGATGGTGTTGCAGCCCCTTAAAGGCGGTTTGATAAATGTGCGCAAGCATTTGTGGCGATTCTGGTCGTAAACTCACCGTGAGGCAACCCAACGTCTCCCGCGAAGTCTCCCGCGAAGATGTCGCGTTTCCCATCGTTTGGTCTCTGTGCCATATATCCGTCAGACCAGAGACGTTCACGACGATCTGATTTGCATGTGTTCCACGTGGGTCCCACACATGACCGGGTTAATAACGAGGCTAAAATGCGCATGAAAATTCTTTTGGCGGCTCTAATGACCGTGTTCGCAACGAGTGTTCTTGCGCTTGAGAGTGCCCCCTATCAATCGAATTCTCTCAATGCGAAGTTACGGTCCGCGCAAGAGGGAATCGCCGCCGGAGCGCATACCTTTTCGGCTGGCCTGCATCTAGAACTCGAAGATGGGTGGAAAACCTATTGGCGTAGCCCGGGCGAAGTTGGCCTGCCGCCAGAAGTTGATTGGAGCGCGTCGGAAAATATTGTGTCGGTGGATTTTCAATATCCCGCGCCAACTCGGTTTCGCGCGTTTGGAATTGAAAATTTCGGGTATGCACATGAGGTGTTGTTTCCACTGCAAGTGACTTTGGAAAACCCCGGAGAAGCCGCCGTCCTTCGAGGGAATTTCTCGCTTCTTGTCTGCGCGGACGTGTGTATTCCTGATAACTTTACGCTGGAGATACCTATCGGTCAGGGAGAGGGAATTGATGCGATCTCTGCTGGGTATATCGCCGCAGCGATGGCGCTTGTTCCGTCCGAGCCTTCTAAAAATCTTATCGCAAGCTCACATATGTCTGACCAGACTTTGACGCTGGAAATCCGTGATGAAGTGCCCTTTCAGATGCCGGATATTTTTCCAGAGTTCGGGTCAGGCTCGGCCTTTGGGGCTCCCGATGTGCGGCTGTCTGAGGGCGGTAAACAGCTGTGGGCCGAGATTCCAGTTCTCGCGTTGGATGACGACGCAGACGTACTGGCGCTCACAGTTGTGGATGGAAAACGGGCGATTACATTTGACGCGCAACTCGGCGATGAGATTCCCGCACCACCCTACGAGACTAGCGGCTCAGGGAGACAAACCTCCCGCATTTGGGTCTACTTTCTCGCGCTTCTAGGCGGGTTGATCCTCAATGTGATGCCTTGCGTCCTCCCGGTTTTGTCGATCAAATTTGCGTCTGCCATCAAGGTGCGCGACCAAAGTCTTACCCGTGTTAGGCGCGGTTTTTTGGCGTCGTCCTTCGGGGTTCTAACATTCATGTGGGCGCTTGCCGCAGTGCTTCTCTTGATGCGCGGCATGGGGCAAACGGTAGGTTGGGGGCTGCAATTTCAGAGCCCAATTTTTCTCGTCACCATGCTTGCGGTTCTCAGTGTTTTTGCAGCCAATATGTTGGGGCTATTTGAAATCTCCCTGCCGCAATCTTGGATGACAAGGATTAACGCTACGGGAACAGGCTCGGGATATATCGCGGATTTTTCAACGGGTGCGTTGGCTGCGGTCTTGGCGACCCCGTGTTCCGCTCCCTTTCTAGGTACGGCTGTGGCCTTCGCCCTTGCTGGGAGCACGCTTGATGTTTTGGGTATCTTTACGGCACTAGGCATCGGGCTTTCCGCACCCTATCTCCTCGTGGCACTGCGGCCCTCTCTTATTCGGGCTCTGCCCAAACCAGGGCGCTGGATGATCACGGTAAAGTTTGTTCTTGGTCTTTTGCTGGTCGCAACAGCGCTTTGGCTGGCGAGCGTTCTGGCCACAGTTTCTGGGGTGAAGTCGGCTGGGCTTGTCCTTTTGCTGTTGGTCGGTTTGGTTCTTGTTCTGACATTTGGTCAGCGTGTGAAAGCACCCGTGAGTATCGCAATTTTTTTAGCGGCTCTTGGGGTGCCACTCGCGCTTTCTGCACCTGAAGAAATGATCTACGCTTCCAGTTCCCAAATCGAATGGCAAAAATTTGACCGCGGAGAAATCCCCAGACTTGTCGCATCGGGTAAGACGGTTTTCGTCGACGCCACAGCCGATTGGTGTCTTACATGTAAGGCGAACAAAAAACTGGTCCTAACACAGGGAAAGGTTGCGGAAGTTTTGCAACAAGAGAACGTTGTTCCCATGATTGCAGATTGGACGCGCCAAGACGAAGATATCGCGCGCTTCTTACGGTCCAACGGGCGGTTTGGTGTGCCGTTTAATATTGTGTACGGGCCCGCAGCGCCGGACGGTAATGCCCTACCCGAACTACTGACATCGGATATTGTTTTGGACGCGTTCAAGCAAGCTGAGGGCTAATTTCGCGCACGACTGGTTTTGATCATTGGCCCAAAACCACTCAAGCAAGCGCCAAACGTGACGCTAGGGGCACATTTGACTGCCTTTGCGATTGAAAGCTACAAATATGCGACACGGTTTCGGGCTTTTTCGCATTCCCCCTAGCAAATGACGCACCAAGCGAATATTGCCAGCGCAAACGCGAGAACAGGGCCACGACGTGCCCGAAATGGCCGGAGATACCCATGAATTCTGATTTTTTACCTCGAATGCGCCAAGATTGGCTGGGCAATATCCGTCCCGACCTTATGGCGGGTCTTGTTGTAGCGCTTGCGCTAATCCCCGAGGCGATTGCCTTTTCGATCATTGCAGGTGTGGATCCCAAAGTGGGTCTTTACGCGAGTTTCTCCATTGCGGTGATTGTGGCGATCACAGGCGGCCGTCCTGGGATGATCTCGGCGGCCACGGCTGCGACGGCGGTTTTGATGGTGACCTTGGTGAAGGATCACGGACTTGAATATTTGCTTGCAACGACGGTCCTCGCGGGACTGCTACAGATCATTGCCGGCCTTTTGAAGCTTGGAAGCGTGATGCGCTTTGTGTCAAAGTCGGTGATGACGGGTTTTGTGAATGCCTTGGCTATCTTGATTTTCATCGCGCAACTTCCCGAGCTTAATCCCGCGACAATCGGTGTGAACACGATGACCTTTGTGATGCTCGCGCTGGGCCTTGGGATTATCTACCTCTTTCCCTATTTGACTAAAGCTATCCCATCTCCCTTGGTGACAATCGTCGTTCTGACGGCGTTGACGATGATGTTGGGGATTGATGTGCGCACAGTTGGCGACATGGGAGCGCTGCCAGATACGCTGCCTGTTTTCCTGATCCCGCAAATCCCTCTTACGCTGGAAACATTGCAAATCATCTTCCCAGTGGCGGCTGCGATTGCAGTTGTTGGCCTGTTGGAAAGCCTGATGACCGCGCAATTGGTTGACGATTTGACCGATACTGTTTCGGACAAAAACCAAGAGTGTATCGGCCAAGGTATTGCCAATACGGCGACGGGTTTCATTGGCGGCATGGCGGGTTGTGCGATGATCGGTCAGTCGATGATCAACGTTAAATCCGGTGGACGCGGACGTTTGTCTTGCTTTGCGGCGGGTGTCTTTCTGTTGATCCTCATCGTCGGGTTAGGCGACTGGGTGGCGCGTATTCCAATGCCAGCGCTTGTGGCGATTATGATCATGGTTTCGATCGGGACGTTTAGTTGGTCGAGCATCAAAGGCTTGCGCGACCATCCCCGCGCCAGTTCAATTGTTATGTTGGCGACCGTGTTTGTGACTGTGTTCTCGCACAACCTTGCGCTGGGTGTTTTGACGGGTGTGCTGCTTTCGGGTATCTTCTTTGCTTGGAAAATCGCGGCGGTGTTCCGCGTGACGTCAACGTTGAAAGATGGCGGTCGCGAGCGGGCGTATTTGGTCGAAGGACAGATGTTCTTTGCCACCGCACCCGACCTTGCGCCTGCGTTCGATTTTGGCGAAGTGCTTGAGCGTGTGACAATTGATGTCAGCCGTGCGCATATTTGGGATATATCATCTGTCGCCGCATTGGATATGGTGGTGCTGAAGTTCCGCCGCGAGGGGGCCGAAGTTGAAATCTTTGGCATGAACGAAGCCAGCGAGACCCTGATGGGTCGTTTGGCCGAACACGACAAACCGGGCGCGCTTGAGCGTCTGATGGGCCACTAGGAGGTGACTATGTCTAAGATTATCGCATTGGTGGACGGTTCGGTTTATTCGGAAAGCGTTTGCGACCACGCCGCTTGGGTGGCGACACGCAAAGGCTCCTCGGTTGAGATCCTCCATGTTTTGGGGCGCCGCGAAGCGGGCTCTAAAAACCTGTCGGGAAACATCGGATTGGGCGCGCGCAGCAAACTCATGGAAGAGCTCGCGGATTTGGACGCCCAAAAGGCCAAACTCAATATTCAGCGTGGCCGTGCAATCCTTGAAGATGCCGAAGCGCGGGTACGTGCGGATGGTGTGAGCGAAGTGCAAACCCGCCTCCGTCATGGCGACCTAATGGACGAGTTGCACACGGCGGAACAGGACAGCGATCTTGTTGTGATCGGCAAACGTGGCGAGGCTGCAGATTTTGCGAAGCTGCATCTTGGCTCAAATGTTGAACGCGCGATCCGCACCAGTAAAAAGCCCGTGCTCGTGACGTCGCGCGCCTTTCGGCCTGTAAAAACGTTTATGATTGCGTTTGATGGTGGCGCAAGCTCGATCAAGGCGGTCGAACACGTAGCTCAAAGCAATGTCTTCGCAGGTTTGGCATGCAAATTGATCTTTGCGGGCGCAGATACGACGGCAAATCGCGCCACTCTTGCAGGCGGGAAAGCAATTTTGGCCAAAGCCGGATATGACGTCGATGCGCAAATCCATGACGAACGCCCCGATGTTGCGATCCATGAAGCCATCGAAACGTTGTCTATCGACATGCTTTTGATGGGGGCCTTTAGCCACTCGCGTATTCGCAGTCTGTTCATTGGCTCGACCACGACGGAAATGGTGCGCTCCTGCTTGGTGCCATTGTTGATGTTCCGCTAAGCGCCTTTCTGCGTATATATTCACGATTTGCATATATGATCGCACAAAATAAAGCGGTGTGGGCCTTTCCACACCGCGCCGGATGCGCTATTTGAGCCGCGTCCTTGTGACCGTAACGAAGGAGTCCCCATATGGGCTATAAAGTCGCCATCGTCGGCGCTACAGGTAATGTAGGCCGCGAAATGCTAAATATTCTGGCCGAACGCCAGTTTCCAATTGATGAGATTATCGCGCTTGCGAGCCGTAAATCTATGGGCTCGGAAGTAAGCTTTGGCGACAAGACGCTCAAGACGAAGGACCTCGACACGTTCGATTTCACTGGTTGGGATATGGCGCTTTTTGCCGTTGGTTCCGAAGCCACAGCGAAGTACGCCCCGATTGCGGCGAAAGCTGGTTGTTTGGTGATCGATAACTCATCTCTGTACCGCTATGACCCACAAATCCCGCTGATCGTTCCAGAAGTGAACCCCGATGCGATCGAGGGTTACAAAAACAAAATGATCATCGCGAACCCGAACTGCTCCACCGCCCAGATGGTGGTTGCCCTTAAGCCCTTGCATGATCGCGCCAAGATTAAACGCGTTGTTGTGAGCACGTACCAATCGGTTTCTGGCTCCGGCAAAGAAGGACTCGATGAGCTTTGGAACCAAACCAAGGGCATGTATGTCCCCGGTCAAGAGGTTGCGCATAAGGTCTTCACCAAGCAGATCGCCTTTAACGTGATCCCGCATATCGATGTTTTCCTCGATGACGGTTCCACCAAAGAAGAGTGGAAAATGGTCGCCGAGACCAAAAAGATCATCGATAAGTCGATCAAAGTAACCGCGACCTGTGTGCGCGTACCGGTTTTCGTTGGCCACTCCGAAGCGATCAACATCGAATTCGAAGAGTTTATCGACGAAGACGAGGTGCGTGACATCCTGCGCGAGGCCCCAGGCGTCATGGTGATCGATAAGCGCGAAGATGGTGGCTATGTGACCCCGATTGAATGTGTGGGCGACTACGCGACGTTTATCTCGCGCATCCGTCAGGACAGCACGATTGATAATGGGATCAACCTGTGGTGCGTTTCTGACAATCTGCGCAAAGGTGCGGCTTTGAATGCAGTTCAGATCGCCGAGCTTTATGGCCGTCGGATTTTGAAAAAGGGCTAAGTCTCGGCCGTGAGGCCCAAGATGTTACCGATTACAATAACGCCTTCCGAGTTAATCTCGGGAGGCGTTTTACATTTTGGGAATGCCGAACTTTTAAATGGGCGCATGCGTTTATGACGTGAACTATCCCGATAACAGTTTGTTAAGTTCTTGTTTACTTGATTCTTTTCCCAACCAAGCGCATTCGAAAAATTCCATGTGGCGGTGGGTTGTTCGGAATATGGCGAAGAAACCTTGAATTGAGGCGCAATTGGATAGGTATCTTGCTGGGTTAAAACAAACTTTAGTAGTTCCTATACCATTGGAGGCCCGTCCTCTGCTCTTGGTAGCCGTTTTATCCCTTTGCTTGCTCGTTTTTTGTCAAGTTTTGGGTAACACTGGTTAGCAAGAACTTAATCAAACTACATCATCTGGAGATACAAAATGACAAACGTTAGCCTTCAAGAAAAAGCCCGCCTTGGTCGTACTGTTGCTCTTGCTCGTTTGAAAAGTGAACGTGCACGTCAAAAATCTCTCGCTATGTTCTGCACTATTCGCGACACATCCGGTACGCCAGAACACTTCCTGCCAACTTACGACAAACCCGTGCTCCTCGAAGCGTCCCGTTTGGCCGCCTAAGACGCCGAGGGATTGCGGGTCTAGACGGAAGCGAAGAGACCAGTTTTTGGATTGTAGTATTCCAAACCACCTTCGCCAATATCCGTCCAAAGACCATGCAGGCTCATTCGTCCTTCTTCAACGGCATCCCGCACAAATGGGAATGTCATCAGGTTTTCGAGGGACACAAGAACCGATTGATGTTCAAGTGCCCTTGTGCGCTCGGCCTCATCTTCAATATGGACAACACGCTCAAAGCCGGGACGTAGAATGTCCATCCAACGGCCAATAAAGCTGGTCTTTTCCTCAAGCTCGGGGGCAATGCCGGAACACATATCATGGCAGCCACGGACGCCGCCACAACCCGAATGGCCCAGCACCACCATATTGGTGATGTGCAGAGCCGAGACAGCATACTCAACTGCGGCAGATGTGCCGTGGATATCCCCATCCGGTTTGTAGGGTGGCACAAGATTGGCAATGTTACGATGTATAAAAAACTCGCCCTGATCGGCGCCAAAGATCGAGGTCACGTGGACGCGACTGTCGCAGCACGAGATCACCATGGCCCTAGGGCGCTGGCCTTCGTCGGCCAATCGCTGATACCAAATTCTGTTTTCGGCATAGGTGGTGGCTTTCCACCCCATGTAGCGCTGAACAAGATAGGAAGGTAACGGTTTCGCGTGTTCCATAGAGTTTCCTTTGACCAGTATTCAAAGTGTTCTAAGGCGCATTTGTATGGAATTCGAGAGATTTCTGTATTTTGCGTAAACTCTTTCTAAGGTTACGCGACCTTAAATGAAATTGCCGTGGGGGCTATAATAAACCGGAGGGTGTGGTTTTGGTGGAAGCAGTTAATCTTCGACCCGATGAAAATGTGCGACTCAATCCAAGTCGTTTGACGGAGTTGTTTGTTCAACTTGGCAATCGAGGAGCTGAGGATGTTGTTTGTCGGGCGATGGAGGAGCTAGCCGTTAGGTTGGCCGATATAGAAACCGCCTATTGGCAAGGCGAGTTCTCCAAGGTGAGCAAAGGTTCTAGGGGGCTGATTGCTATTGCGGATCAGATTGGTTTGAACGGATTGGCGCAAGTTGCGCGTCACGTGGCCGCCACTGCTTCGCGCAATGACCCCACCGCGATAGCGGCAACGGTTTCGCGTCTCGTTCGTATGGGGGATAAGTCGCTTACGGCGGTTTGGGAGGCGCAAAATATGACCCTGTAGCGCGGAATTTCAATTTCGGCTGTATTGTTGTCCTTGCAGCTTCCAAGCATGTCTTTAGTCTGTGTGAGGTCTTTACCCTAGCACAGGCTACCCTATGTCGATGAAATTTGCCCAACTCTCCGCCGCATCTATTCCGTTGCATGTTATTTCCAAGCCGGAATGCGAATCGTTTCTATCGGGCTTGCCTGCGGCGTCGCAAAACTGGGTGGCCGCGCAGGGGTTCACTGGAGGTTTGGGAAGCTTTTGCGCGCTTCCGAATGCAGACGGAGGAATTTCCGCCGTTCTGGTCGGGTACGGCGACGCATTGGGTCGCGAGCGCGGCCGTTTCCATCTCGGCGGTGTGGCGGCCAATTTGCCAAAAGGCGCATACCATATTGCCCAAAGCCCTGAAGGTTTTGACGTTGAAGTCGAAGCACTTGGCTGGCTACTGGCGGGATATCATTTTGACAAGTATCGCAAACAGCCTGCTAGTGGCGCTGAACTTGTAGCGCCTGAGTCGGTTGATGTTGCCCGCATTGAGGCGATTGCCACCGGTGAAGCCCTCACGCGCGATTTGATCAACACGCCAACCTCGGATATGGGGCCTGAACAGCTTCAGGCGGCCTTTTTCGATCTGGCAAAAGCCCACGGAGCCGTGGCAACCGCTATCGTCGGAGAGGACTTACTCGCGCAGAATTTCCCGATGATTCACACGGTCGGGCGGGCCTCCGCCCAAGAGCCGCGTTTGCTTGAAATGCGCTGGGGGACGGCGGGGCCAAAACTTACCCTCGTGGGCAAAGGCGTGTGTTTTGATACCGGCGGGTTGAACATCAAGCCTGGTGCGTCGATGGGACTTATGAAGAAGGATATGGGCGGGTCGGCGGCCGTTCTTGGGCTGGCACAGATGATTATGTCGCTGAAGCTGCCGCTTCAACTTCGGGTTCTTGTTCCAGCCGTTGAAAACTCAATTGATGGGTCGGCGTTTCGTCCCTCCGATATTTTGATATCGCGCAAGGGGCTGACGGTTGAGATCAATAATACGGATGCCGAAGGGCGGTTGGTTTTGGCCGATGCGCTTGCACTGGCGGACGAAGAAGAAACGGATTTGGTGATCTCAATGGCAACGTTGACTGGGGCTGCGCGGGTTGCTGTGGGTCCGGATTTGGCCCCCTATTTTTGTGGCGATTTAGACACGGTCGCAGCATTGGAAAATTCGGCAAAGCGCGTGGCAGATCCCGTATGGCGCATGCCCTTTCACACCCCGTATGAAGCTATGATCGAACCCGGAATCGCGGACCTTGATAATGCGCCAAGCGGTGGGTTCGCAGGATCTATTACGGCGGCGTTGTTCCTGCGCCGGTTTGTGACGGATGCACCTCGATATGCCCATTTTGATATTTATGGTTGGCAACCTACGGCGGCTGCGGCCCGCCCCAAGGGTGGTTGCGGGCAGGGAACGCGCGCTATTTTAGAAGCGTTGCCAGCAATCTTGAAACTATGACGGATCGTCGGACATATTTCGCAAATGAACGCGTTGCTCATGTCGGGTTGCGGGGGCAGGTAGACGCCGCGCATTTCGTCGAGGTTGCGGCGCGTCGGGTGTTGGTCCCTGTTGTGGACGTTTGCGCCGCGCCGCGCGGGACGCGGGTCTCCCAGTTGCTGATGGGTGCGGGGTTTGACGTTTTGGAAACGCTCAACGGGTGGTGCTTCGGGCGCGTCGTTGCGGACGGTAACGTTGGATATGTGGCTGAAGTTTCCTTGGGCGAGGCCGTCGCACCAAGCCATTGGGTTACGGCGCGTAGTTCGCATATTTACACCGAATCCAGTTTGAAATCGGCTGATAAAGCTGCGGTATCGTTTGGCTCGTCGCTGAGTGTCGTTGCCGAGTTGGAAGGGTATGTTGAGCTTTCGGGGGGAGGTTTTGTTCCTGTGCCGCATGTATCCCCTTTGTCGGAGCGGCCTTTGGATGCAGCTAAAACGGCTCTGACGTTTCTTGGCGTGCCTTATCTTTGGGGTGGGGACAGTGTGTTTGGGATCGATTGTTCGGGGCTTGTGCAGGCTTGCTTGCGCGCTGTCGGCACTATGTGTCCACGCGACAGCGATCAGCAGGAAGCCTTTTTCACCGCAGATGTGGCACCTAAAGATTTACGTCGGGGCGATTTGGTTTTTTGGCGCGGCCATGTCGCGATGATGTTGAATGAGAGAGAAATGATCCACGCAAATGCGCATCATATGGCCGTTGCGATAGAACCGTTTGAGGTGGCCCGCAGCCGTATTGGCGCGCGTGAGTTTGGCGAGATTGCCTCGATGAAGCGCCCCTGAGGGGTTTTATTTTACCGCTCGGATGAGTTTTTTCTCAAGGACGCGCAGGACGGGTGTAAGTTCATGTCCGCGTTTGAGGATTTGTCCGTCCATACCGATGACTGCATAAAGCCCCTGTTTTAATCGAAGCTTGGGGCGTTTTTCGATCCGGTACAGCGGGTTTTCGGCGCTGCGGCGGAAGATTGAGAAGACGGCGACTTCTGGTAGGTGTGAGATTCCGTAGTCGCGCCACTCACCAGCGGCAACCATGCGACCGTAGAGGCCGAGAATGATCCCGAGTTCCGTGCGGTGAAACGCCACCTGTGCGGGGGCTTGGAAAGGTTTGCGGAATGCATCGACGTTCATTCTGAAATTTTGCGCCGAAATGCCCAGAAAATCAAGCCTTCATGCAAAGCGGCCGTGACAAAACCAGCCAGTCGAAAGCGCGGCTCCGTGTGCGAAATAGATCCACAATTGCTGGCCGTGTTGTGTTGTTGCACGCCAGTAGTCCCGTACGCCGTTGCGCCAATCAGGGTCATCTAGCCACCATTCCGGCGCCACACGTTCGGGGCCGGAGGCATAGGTGATTTCAAACATCTGGCCACGAAATTTTAACCGTTCGGGGGGCATTGGATCGGGCTGTGTTCCCATTAATGGCTCGGGACGCCATAGGTGGAGGGGCCGTCGCGTGGCGGGTATGGGCCACGTGGCGTCGGCTCCCATATCCACGCCATAGGCCGTGGACCACGCGGCACCAAATATGAGCGCGGCTTTCTCAGGGAGGTGGCTTGAGGCGGGGTGGCGGCGTGTGATGGCTTCAAGCCCCAAACGCGCCCCAAGACGCCCGATTAGATCGTCGAGAGCGGTGTCTTGGGCCATATTCGCGCGGGCTTGGCCGCTGGCATCGAAGTGGCCTTTGTGTTGTTGGGGCGCGAGGGATTCGGTTTGATGGGCCTCGATGCGCAAGATATCAACGCCAAACCCAACATCAATATCAGAGAGCTTCATCGCCAAGAGGGGGCGGATACGATCAGGGTCGGCGCTGGGCCGTGCGAGGCCGATTTCGATGATTTGGGACGTTTGGTCGGTGCGGAAAGCTTGGAAGCGCACGCGCCGCGCGCCACGTCCTTTTGTCTGTAGGCGTTCCGCAAGGGCAGGTAGTAACCGATCAATGCCTGCGAGCATATCCGCCTCAAGCCCGATGGGTTCTGGGAGGGTGAGGCGCACGGCAAAGTGCAAGGGCGCGCGAGCTGGGGAGACCGGTTCGGGGGCGACGCCGTGGGCTTGATCAAGACGCAACATTACGTCTTTGCCAAAGCGGCGGGCGAGGGCGGCGCGGGGCATGCCTGCGAGTTCGCCGATCTGGCGAATGCCGAGTCGTGTGAGTTGGGTTGTGATGCTCTCGGGTAGGCGTAACGCGGCGACGGGGAGAGGCGCGAGGGCGCTATGCGTTGCTCCGGGGGCGGCGATACGGGCACCGCGCGGGGCCCGCGGCATAGCGCGTGGCGTGGGGCCGCCGCGTTCCCAGTTGCGCCGTTTCGTGGCGCGGGATCGGGTGGCGCGGGCCTCTTGGTCGACGGCGTCGCCGGTGCGTGCCATGCCCAGAGGCTGCCCCGCATAACGCGCCAAGGCCCATGCCGCGCCAACGGTATCCGCAATCCCCGCATGGACCGTCAGGTTAAGCTGGAGACAGTCTTCTTCGACGGCCGCCAAAAGGGATTCCTCGCCGCCAAACAGATGTGCGCAGCCCGTGATATCAAGAATAAGCGCGGTTTCACCCTGCTCTCCGACCCAAGGCGAGAATTTCCCCGCCCATCGACGCAATGTTTTGAGGAAATCAGCCTCTGCTTGGGGGTTTTGCAGCCGTGTAATCAGCGCGGGACACATGGTGCGGGCATCGCGCAGGGGTTGCCCCATCGTGAGCCCCGCTTCAGATGCGGCCAGCGAAAGAGACGACAGGATCTGCATATTGCCCGTGTCGCGCGCCACCGCGAGCGGCGCCTCAAGGGTGCCACGCTCAAGGCGCAAGAGGCGCTCGGCTCCGAGGCGCGGGAACCAGAGAGAGAGGATGCGTTTGGCAGGCATGGGGCAGAATCACACTTTTGTTCGCATTTTGTTCTATACTAGAGTGTGCAGAAAAAGGCTTCAAGGCTGACGTGAATATGCGCTTCTGAGGTTGAAACTTTTTTGGCAATAGATCACGCTGTGCCCAACATATTTGGAGGAAGCATTATGAGAACGCGCGCAGCCGTCGCCCTTGAGGCCGGAAAACCTCTTGTCGTTATGGACGTCAATCTAGAAGGACCTAAAGCCGGAGAGGTCTTGGTTGAAATCAAGGCCACGGGCCTGTGCCATACGGATGAATTTACGCGCTCTGGCGCGGACCCCGAGGGGCTTTTCCCCGCTATTTTGGGCCATGAAGGCGCGGGTATCGTGATTGAAGTGGGCGAAGGGGTGAAAAGCCTTCAAGTAGGCGATCACGTGATCCCGCTTTACACGCCGGAATGTCGCGAATGCGAATATTGCCTCAACCCGAAGACCAACCTCTGTCAGTCGATCCGTAGCACACAGGGCGCAGGACTGTTGCCCGACGGAACGACACGGTTTTCGATGTTGGATGGCACGCCAATCCACCACTATATGGGATGCTCGACCTTCGCCAACCACACGGTTGTGCCGGAAATTGCGCTGGCAAAGGTGCGCAAAGACGCGCCGTTTGATAAAATTTGCTACATCGGTTGCGGTGTGACCACGGGCATTGGCGCGGTGATCAACACGGCCAAAGTCGAGATTGGCTCCACAGCGATCGTCTTTGGGCTCGGCGGCATCGGGCTCAATGTGATCCAAGGGCTGCGCCTTGCGGGGGCCGATCAAATTGTGGGGGTCGACCTCAACGATAGCAAAAACGAAATGGCGACACGTTTTGGGATGACGCATTTCGTGAACCCAAGTGAAGTTGAGGGTGACTTGGTCGCGCATCTTGTGGAGCTTACGGGGGGTGGTGCAGATTACACGTTTGACGCCACGGGCAACGTGAATGTCATGCGCACGGCCCTTGAGGCGGCGCACAAAGGTTGGGGTGAAAGCATCATTATTGGCGTCGCGCCTGCAGGTGCCGAAATCTCCACGCGTCCATTCCAACTTGTGACGGGGCGGTCGTGGCGCGGAACCGCATTTGGCGGTGCATCTGGCCGCACCGACGTTCCCAAAATCGTCGATTGGTACATGGATGGCAAAATCGAAATCGACCCGATGATCACCCATACGATGTCGCTGGACGAGATCAACGAAGGATTTGAGCTGATGCACGCTGGAAAATCCATTCGTTCGGTGGTGCTTTATTAACCAAGCCACTACATAGATAGCAGCAGAGACTGAATCCTGAGGATATTATGACTGAAGAAACAAACAAAAAAGACGAAGCAGTAAGCCCAACAGCGGAGAAACTGTTTTTCAAAAGTCGCAATGTCTTGGTGACAGGCGAAGTAAACGACAAGCTGGCTAAGCAAACCGTTACGCATCTTTTGGCGCTTGCCGAAGAGAATGACGACCCGATCAATATGTTCATCAGCTCCCCTGGTGGTCACGTTGAATCTGGCGACATGGTGCATGACATGATTAAGTTCATTACGCCAAAAGTGCGCACGATTGGGTCTGGCTGGGTCGCGAGTGCAGGGGCGTTGATCTTTGTCGGTGCCGATAAGGAAGACCGCTATTGCCTTCCCAACACGCGTTTCCTCTTGCACCAACCCAGTGGCGGTATCGGCGGCAAGGTGACGGATATGCAAATCCAAGCCGAGCAAATCCGCATCATGCGCGCGCGCTTTGATGATTTGTTTGCTCTGGCAACAGGTCAAACAGCCGAAAAAATCGCGCAAGATACGCAGCATGATTTCTGGCTGAACACTGAAGAAGCCTTGGAATACGGCTTACTGGGTCACGTCATTTCGACAATGGCCGAACTCAAGTAATGTAAAACATGAACACTCTAAGGGCGCGGTTCATTCGGGCCCTTAGTCTAAGTCCCGACCATAGCGGGCAAGGAACATTTCCACAGAGCCATGTACGATTTTGGCAAGTTCAGCATGTGAGAACGTCAGTTGCACCCCACAAAGTATGCGGGGGTGAATGTAGGTTTTGGTGAGTTCTAAAAACTGTTCGGCCGCGAAATTAAAGTCCGTAATATTCAATTCGCCGCGTTTGGTCGCTTCCTTCAGGTATACAACAATGCGTTCGCGCACCAATTTAGGCCCAGAATCGTAGAACTGTTGACCAAGGTTTGGAAACCGTCCGGATTCCGCGATGCAAATTTTGAAAACGGCGATACCAAAATCGGACGTTATAAAACTCACCATACGCCAAGCGGCCTCTACCAAAACTTCTTTTGGCGGTGCGTCCATGTCGAGAACTTCGAAGGCTTCGTCGGCCTGACGCCTGCACTCGGTCTCTGAAACTTGTCCAAACAAGAGACGTTTATCGGGAAAGTAACTGTACAGTGTCGCTTTGGAAACACTTGCTTCGCGCGCAATGTCATCGACGCTAGCACCCTCAAAGCCGTCGCGCATAAAAATGGTGCGGGCGCCTTCAAGGACCTGGTCGAACTTACGTCCGCGTTTTATGGTGTCGGAATGCGTAGCCACTGATTGCTCCTTGTGTATCTCTTCGAACTTAAACCATTCGGTTCACTTTCAGCAAGCAACAGTCGTGCCACATAGGGTTGTTTTACGTAAACGCTTGAAACCCGCCCTTGTCAGAATTCCGCATGCGCGGTAGCCCTAAAGATTGTAGTCCCAAATCTCTGGGCGTGCGTAATAAAAAGGATCTGGCAATGAAAATGGTTTCGGTGAATCGTTGTTTTGACGGCGTTCAGGGGGTCTATACGGCGCCGTCTAAAGTCTGCGGTGGAGATATGACCTTTGGGATCTTTCTGCCTGCCGAAGCGCAGGATGGACCCGTTCCCGTGTTGTGGTTCCTCTCTGGCCTGACGTGCACCCACGAGAATGCCATGACCAAAGCGGGCGCGCAAATTTGGGCGGCAGAGCAGGGCATTGCGCTTGTTTTCCCCGACACCTCTCCGCGGGGAGAAACGGTTGCCAATGACGAAGCCTATGATCTTGGACAGGGCGCGGGATTCTACGTGAACGCGACGCAAAATCCATGGGCACCGAATTTTCAAATGTGGGACTATATCACGGAAGAATTGCCAAATTTGCTGGCCAAAAATTTTTCGGTCGACACAGATCGCCAGTCGATCATGGGGCACTCTATGGGTGGGCATGGTGCGCTGACCATAGCGATGAATCTGCCTGATCGGTATCGCTCCGTTTCGGCGTTTGCCCCTATCGCGCATCCTTCGCAATCCGAATGGGGCCGCAAGCAATTGACGGCATATTTGGGCAAGGACGAAGCAAATTGGGCCAAACATGATGCCACATTATTGATGCACGATGTTGGCTTTAACGGCCCCCTCTTGATTGACCAAGGCACCGACGACCAGTTCCTTGACCTTTTGAAGCCCGAAGCCCTTGCCGAGGCTATGTTTGCCCGACGTCAAGCGGGTGTTCTTCGGATGCAAAAAGGGTATGATCACTCCTATTACATGATTTCAACATTCATGGAGGAGCACATCGCCCTTCATGCAGAGGCCCTATATCAATGACAGTAATCTATGTGGACGCCGATGCTTGCCCTGTAAAATCCGAGGCCGAAAAAGTAGCGACGCGCCACAAAATCCAGATGTTTTTGGTTTGCAACGGTGGATTGCGACCGAGTGCAAATCCCTTTGTTGAGTTGATCATCGTTTCGGAGGGACCAGATGTCGCGGACATGTGGATCGCCGATCGGGCAACCCGCGGTGATATCGTGATCACGGGCGACATTCCCCTCGCGGACGCCTGTATTAAGGGCGGCGCGCGAGTTTTGCGCCACAACGGCGATCCCCTCAACGAAAGCAACATCGGTCCGCAATTGGCCACGCGCGACCTGATGCAGGATTTGCGCGCGGCCGATCCCTTTCGACAGGGCGGTGGGCGTGCTTTTTCGAAGGCTGATAGATCAAATTTTTTGAATGCGCTTGAACGTGAAATTCAGGCATCAAAGCGTTTGCCGCCGATTAAATAGATCCCCATTCGAGGGCACGAAAGGACGAAAAATGGCCATTGAAGCTGTGGTTTTTGACATCGGGAATGTGCTGATTGAGTGGCAGCCAGAGCGGTATTATGACGCCACCTATGGTGAGGCGCGTCGGCGGGAAATGTTTGCTGCCGTAGACCTGCACGCGATGAACGATCGCATTGATCGCGGGGAACCGTTTCGCGAAACGATCTATGCCGCCGCTGAAGAATTACCGGAATTTCGCGTTGAAATCCGCGATTGGTTTGACAATTGGATCAAAATGGCCAGCCCCGCGATTCCGCATTCGGTTCGGCTTCTTCGTACGTTGCGCGCCAAGGGTGTACCAGTTTTTGCGCTGTCGAATTTCGGGATCGAAAGCTTTGCCTATGCCGAGACCCAATATCCTTTTCTCAAGGAGTTTGACCGGCGTTATATCTCCGGCCATATGCGGATGATTAAGCCCGCAGCGGAAATCTACGAGTTGCTCGAAGCGGATTGCGGCGTTGCTCAAGAGGCGCTTTTGTTTGCAGATGATCGAGTTGATAATATTAAAGCCGCCGCCGCACGGGGCTGGAAAACGCATTTGTTTACGGAACCCACGGGATGGGCCGAGTCGCTTGTTTCGCATGGGGTCTTGACGGGTTCAGAGGCAGGATTATGAAAAACGTAGCTTTTGACGAGGGGCAGGAAAATCTGGATTGGATCGGGCTCACCGATGCTTTGATCGCAGGGCACAGCTTACCACGTGCCGATATGGGCGATATGTTTTTGTACCGCACACCGGACACGGGTTTGGTGCGTGGAGCCGTCATTGATGGCTTGGGGTATTTGGTAAAAGTCGCGACAATCTTTCCTGAAAACGCGCAGCATTCGCTCCCTACAATCAACGGCTCTGTTTTGTTGTTTTCCGACGCAACAGGCATGCCAGAAGCCACAGTCGATTTCCATCTGGTGACCAAATGGAAAACCGCTGGGGACAGTTTGTTGGGCGCGCGTTTGTTGGCCCGTCCAGACAGTCGAAACATCACGATTATCGGCGCCGGGACGCAGGGCTCAAACCTCCATGAAGCCTATAGCGCCCTTTTCCCCGACGCACGGTTCACAATCTGGAATCGATCACCAGAAAAAGCCGTAGCCTTTGCTAAATCTCACGCAAACACACTTGCGGAGGCCGATTTGGAAACGGCGGTCAAAACTGCGGATATCGTGACCTCCGCGACCATGTCGACCGAACCTTTGATAAAAGGCGCATGGTTTCAAGCGGGTCAACACATTGACTTGATTGGTGCCTATCGTGCAGATATGCGAGAAGTTGACGACCGAGCGATAACGCGTGCGCGGATATTTGTAGACAGTCGCGACACCACCATTGACCATATTGGTGAGTTGAAAGATCCCATTTCGCGCGGTGTCATTAGTTCCGATCAAGTGGTTGCGGATTTCTATGATTTGGGCACAGGGTCTTTTTGTCGCCAAAATGTTGACGAGATAACCCTGTTTAAGAACGGTGGTGGCGCACATCTGGATTTGATGACGAGTCGCTATATTCTGTCACAGTGGAGGTAATGAATGCTTTGGTTTCTCTTCGTACTCGTGCTTGTTGCCGTCGCTACCCCGCCTATAGTTGAGCGCCAGCGCCGACCGATTTCGCGTGCGATGCAGGCCGACGCACCGGGGCGATTTTCGAAACTAACGCGCGGAGTGACTCATTATCAGTGGGTAGGGCCGGAAAATGGGCGCCAGATCGTGTGTATTCACGGCCTAACCACCCCCAGTTATGTTTGGACGGCCCTCGTGAAAGGGTTCGTGCGTATGGGGTTTCGGGTTCTGACCTATGACCTTTATGGACGCGGACTCTCGGCACGGCCAGAAGGCCTTCAGGACCCCGAATTTTTCCGCCAGCAATTAGCGGAACTCCTTGAAGATCAAGAGGTCGACGAAGGGGTTATTCTGGTGGGCTATTCCATGGGCGGCGCAATTGCTGTTGATTATACCCAAACCCATCCACAAATGGTCGAGCGGCTCATCCTCTTGGCCACCGCTGGATTGGGGGCAACGGTTTCGCCCTTCGTGAAGTTCATGATTAACGTGCCTGTTATTGGCGACGGATTAATGTACACGTTTGGCGGAAACCTATTTGGGAAATCGTCGCGCGCGATGAATGCAGCCCTCGCCGCATCGCCGAATATGAACCCTTGGCCGATGGAAGAACGCCAATCGCAAGGCTTTTTGCCTGCGGTCCTGTCGAGTTATCGCCATACACTTTCTGTGGATCAACTTGGGGCTCATCGTGCGATGGCGAAAAACGGCACACCAGTCCTTGCGATTTGGGGCGACAAGGATAGCGCTATTCCACTCTCGGCCATGGGGCGCCTCGCAGAAGTGAACCGAGCCGCCTATCAGGACGTGTTAAAAGGGGCGGATCACGGTTTGCTCCTCACACACTCTGACGAAATCATTCCGATCGTCCAAGAATTTTTGCGCGAAGCTGTTTAAATTCAACGACCGGCGCATCTTCCCTTTTTACCTCCAGCGATTTAAATGAGGGTATGATGGCAACTCTCCAAAAAATCTATGCCGCGCATGTGGCTGACGGCACGTATAAAAACGATACAGCACAGGTGCGCGCTTTGCCCGAACTTGAACGCCTGCGGGTTGATCTCGTTGAAAACGAGGAAAAATCACGCGGATTAAAAGGGCTGTTTTCGCGCAAACCGACTGCGCCCCGTGGCGTCTATCTCTGGGGTGGGGTCGGTCGTGGAAAATCCATGCTGATGGATCTTTTCGTGAGTGCTTTGGGCGATATTCCAGTGCGGCGCGTACACTTTCACGCCTTCATGCAGGAGGTTCAGGGAGCGTTGCACGAGGCCCGTAAGGATGGCGCAGACGACGCGATTGCACCCGTGGCATCTGCGGTTGCCAAGGATATTCGTGTCCTTGCCTTTGACGAAATGCAGATCACCGATATTGCCGATGCGATGATCGTTGGACGCTTGTTTGAGAAATTGCATGACCTCGGTGTGGCGATTGTTACCACGTCGAACCGCATTCCCGATGACCTATATAAGGATGGGCTAAATCGACAGTTGTTCCTACCGTTTATAGAGAAAATTAAGGTCGATATGGAGGTCCACGAACTCTCTAGCGAAACCGATTATCGGCAGGATCGCTTGTCAGGAAATCAAGTTTATTTCACCCCCAACAGCGCTGCTGCCCGAGCCGAAATCGAAGCGATTTGGCAGGATTTAACGCAAGGCCAAGGTGCGCCGATGGATATAACCGTCAAGGCACGCACGGTACACATTCCAGAGTTTTGGAACGGCGTCGCACGCGCACGTTTCTATGATCTCTGTAGTAAAATGTTGGGCCCCGCCGATTATTTGGCGATTGGGCAAGTGGTGCGACTGTTGATCCTTGAGGATATACCAGCGCTTGGACGTCGAAATTTCAACGAAGCCAAGCGATTTGTGACCCTTATTGATACGTTATACGAGGCGAAAACGCGGCTTATTTGTACCGCCGCAGCGGAGCCTGAATTCCTCTACCTTGAGGGGGAAGGTACGTTTGAATTTGAACGCACGGCGAGCCGTCTGCGCGAAATGCAGAGTGCCGATTGGGGCACTTAGCTGTTCTCGCGTAAGACGTTTCCAGCCAAATAGAGTGAGCCGCAAATCAAAATGCGGCCGCGCTCCGACCTGTTTGCGATTTTCACAATGGCGGACAAAACGTCCGGTGCGATTTCCGCATCCATACCCACGTCTTGCGCCACGCGCGCGGTGACGTCGGCGGGTAATGTGTTGACCTCATTTGGAATTGAAACGGCAGTGAAGGACGTCACATACGCAGCAAGTGGGCGTAGATATCCAGCGATATCTTTAGTGTTAAGCATGCCGCAAATGATGTGCGTGTCCTTAGCGGGCAGCGTCCCTAGCAAGGAAGCGATGGCCTCTCCGGCGGCGGGGTTGTGACCTCCGTCAAGCCATACTTCGTTCAGACCCGCCGCTTCGCTCAGTGGCCCCTTGGTGAGGCGTTGCATGCGAGCCGGCCAGACCGTTTTGGTCATTGCAGCCTCGCAAGCTACCTCGTCAAAACCAAGCGCTCTGAGGCTGGCGATTGCAACGCCAGCATTCTGGATTTGATGTTCGCCAAGGAGGGTTGGCCGGGGCAGGTCAAGCAAGCCTGTTTCATCCTGAAAAATCAAGCGGCCGCGCTCTTCAAAAACATGCCAGTGTTGGCCCTGAGCGATCAGCGGAGCGCCAAGTTTGGCTGCGCGAGCTTCAATTACCGCGAGCGCGTCAGCGTCCTGTTTTCCGACAACACAAGGCACACCCCGTTTGAGGATTCCGGCCTTCTCGCCTGCGATTTCTGTAAGCGTTTCCCCGAGGTATTGTGTGTGATCGATCGATACAGGTGTGATCACCGTCAGGGCGGGGTTTTCCACGACGTTGGTCGCATCAAGGCGTCCGCCAAGGCCGACTTCAAGCAACGTGAAATCCGCAGGTGTGCGCGTAAAGGCGAGCAGGGCTGCGACGGTTGTGATTTCAAAATACGTGATGCTCTCGGGGCCGTTTGCAACATAGCATTCGTCCAGAATAGCCGCCAGCGCGTCTTCGGTTATGAGGTCCCCTGCAAGACGAATGCGTTCGTGAAAGCGGGCAAGGTGCGGCGAGGTGTAGGCATGAACCTGTTTGCCAGCCCCCTCGAGTCCCGCACGGATCATCGCTTGCGTGCTGCCCTTGCCATTGGTTCCCGCGATATGGATGACAGGCGGAAGATGCTGTTCCGGATGATCCAGAATCGCCAAAAGCCGTTCCATACGATCGAGCGTAAGGTCGATAATCTTGGGATGCAGCGACATCATCCGTTCAAGGATAACGTCCGAGGCGGCAGTGCTCACTTTTTCACGGTCTCGGAAATTTCAATTTTGGGGATCTGTGCGTCGGGCTTGGGAAGTTCGCCAGAGACAACTGGCGGCAGACCCATGAGCATCCGCACAATGGCCGTGAGTTCGGCCTTTAGATCCTTGCGTGCCGTGACGCGGTCAAGCATCCCGTGATCGAGCAAATACTCCGACCGCTGAAAACCTTCCGGAAGTTTTTCGCGCAATGTTTGTTCAATGACGCGTGTGCCCGCAAAGCCGATCAACGCATTTGGTTCACCGATCTGAACGTCGCCAAGCATCGCATAACTCGCCGTAACCCCACCGGTTGTGGGGTGGGTGAGGACAACAATAAACGGCAAGCCTTCTTCTTTGAGCATTTGGACGGCAATGGTCGTGCGCGGCATTTGCATGAGCGAAAGAATGCCCTCTTGCATGCGCGCGCCACCAGCGGCGGAGAACAGAATCAACGGACGTTTGAGTTTTACGGCACGTTCCGCGGCGGCAATGATCGCATTGCCGACATACATTCCCATCGAGCCGCCCATAAAGGCAAAGTCTTGCCCCGCGGCGACGATCGGTGTGCGGTTCATTTCGCCCTCAGCAACAAGCATTGCGTCGCGTTCGCCCGTTTTCTTTTGCGCGGCTTTTAAGCGTTCGGGGTATTTCTTCTGGTCGCGGAACGACAGTGGATCGACCGTCACTTCGGGTACAGGAACTTCGGTGAAAATACCGCCATCAAAGAGGTCTGCGAATCGGGCGCGCGGACTGATGTGCATATGGTGGTCGCACGACGAACAAACGTTCAAATTTTCCGACAACTCGCGGTGAAACAACATTGTTCCGCATTCGGGGCATTTCTGCCAAAGATTCTCGGGCACTTCGCGGCGCGAGAAAAGTGAGTTGATCGTGGGGCGAACGTAGTTTGAAATCCAGTTCATCCGAGCTTGTCCTGCTGTTTGGGTCGCGAATTTGCGTTACCCCTCAAATAAGGAATGACGCGACGAATTGCAATCAACGACGTACCGCAAGACGGATTGCAAGCCAAGAAACTCCCATCATTGCGTATTCCAGCAGTATTTCGACGCTTGTTGGGCCAAAATCGGCCGGCCCTTCCGTGAATACGAATAGCGAAAGGCCGCTCATATTTCCGGGATATGAAACGACTAGCATGGCAAACGCGTTGTTCACAAAATGCAACCCAATCGCCGCCCCAAGGTTTCCCGTTCGCGCGACAAGGTCCGTGGCTGCGAGCGAGAATAAGCCCGCCCAAATAACGATAGACCATGCGTGTACACCGTTTGCTGGGTCGAAATGTCCAAGGGCAAAAACAAGGGTTGGCGCTCCCATCCAGACAAGGGGCGAAGAAAATCGAGCGGCGAGTTGCTGCAAAAGATACCCCCGAAAGAAGATTTCTTCGGCGCTGGTTTGGACGAGCAAGCCAAGGAGCGACAGCGGAAACAGGAGGGCCCATGTCTTTGGTGCTAGGTTTTCGACGATCTCGACGCTCCCGCTCCCGCCGTAGGGTGGGAGCAAAATGAGGGTAACATTTAACACCAGCATGGCCTTAACGGCGCGCCAAAACTGTCGAGCCATATGTGTTGGATCGCCGAGAAGTGAGAGCGCCGAGCGCTTGTGGAGGATTATGACGGTTGCCGCCGAACCAAGTGTGAGCAAACCAAACGAATACAAAATCACGAGGGTGGCCGCTGGCGCAACGTCACTTTGTTCTAGTAAGGTCGTCCCCACATCGCTTCCTGTTGCGGTGACCTCCCTCAAAAGGGGGGCAAAGGTTGAAAGGCCCATGCTGTAAATCGCGAAGGTCAATGCGATCCCCGCGACCGTCCGCCAAATCTGGCAAGTGTCACGGGCCGGTGCGATGAAGCTTTGAAGGGGGAGGTATGACATTAGGCCTCGGAGAGGGTGTGAGAGTGTGGTTGCGTGGGGATGTCGTTTTAAGTCAAAATAGGCGTAAAGATGGTTGAAATTGAGGGTTCTGCGCGTGAATATAGGTGTGAAACAAACTGTTTGCTTTCCGGAAACTATTTGACGTCATATAAGACGTTGAAGAAAAACACCAAAGCAGCAATTGATGGGCGACAAGAGTAGGCATGGCGAAACATATTTTACCGCTTTTGGATCGCGCGTTCCATTTTCGAATTTTACGCCGATGGACACGTTGGGCGCAAGAGGCGGAGGTTGTCGATTTAAAAACTTTGCGGGCTTTGCGTCGTCGTGGTCGGCAAATTAATTCCCGTGTTAATGAACTGCTCTATGTGGCCGAAAGTCGTTTGGCGCTCCCCAGAATTGGATCGACAGCTATTCAAAAACCTATGCATTCAGATTGGGCTTGGCGACCAGAACTTTGGCGCGGCCCGTTGGTGCCCCCGGGGCGCTCCGCAGTTAAGACGCGGGAAACGTTTGGGCGCGAGGTTTCTGTCTTTCACGACTGTGAAATTAGCGAGTTAACCATCCGACAACTGCGCAACCAGCACGAAGCGGATTTAGCACCGTTTGGCCTTCGCATGGACGTATTTCGTTTTGACGGTAGCTTTCTGTCCCTCGTGATCGAATTGCCCGAAAGTGCTGCGCAGGGGTTCAAGTTGAAGCATTTGTTGCGCCTTGATGCGATCATTGAAATGGAAAAGCCGCTCGAAATTTTTGCGCGACTCAATATAAAACACGGCCCCAATACAGAACAAGTTGTGCGGGAGCTTCCTTTGATTTCAGACAACGTGATGGTCGAGTTTGATCTCTCGTATACGAAAATGAATGAGAAACGCGTTGAACGTGTGTGGATCGATTTGATTTTTGAAGGCCCCGAAATGAACCAGATCATTTTGCGTGATTTGACCCTCAGCCGCCGACCGCGTGCTGAACTTTAGGAGCAAAATATGAACGCACTATCTTTGGTAAAAATTAGAATAAAAGAAGGGTATTGGGAAGGTATCCTGACGAGCGATAAAGGCGATTCCACCCCCCCACAGGTTTTGGTGACCCATCTTGAAGCCCCTCTTGAGGGGGTTGAAGTGATCGCGCAGCATGATACCAGCAACGAATGGCTTCTGCGGATTGCGATTCCGATCGAATTGCTTTCGGACGGGGTTCACACGTTTTTGATATTCGACAAGGACGAGCAAGCCCTCCTTGATAGCTTCTCGATTGTTGCTGGCGAGCCTTTGTCGCAAGATATTCGCGCCGAGATGAATTTGTTGCGTGAAGAACTCGATATGCTCAAACGTGCTTTTCGGCGCCATTGTGTGGAAACGGCACCCTAACTTAGTTTGACGCGGCGTTTTACGTGACATCCTTTTGCATGGCCGTCAGTTTGACCGCGCAGGAGGATCAATTATGACCAGCTATCCCACATTATTAGCGCCCCTTGATTTGGGCTTCACGACTTTGAAAAACCGCGTGCTCATGGGGTCCATGCACACGGGGCTTGAAGAGACCAAAGATTGGAAGCGAGTCGCACGGTTTTACGGCGACCGCGCTGCAGGTGGGGTTGGTTTGATCGTTACGGGCGGCATGGCACCCAATAGTGAAGGGGGTGTTTTCCCCGGAGCTGCTGGCCTTTTTACCGCAGAAGACATCGAAAACCATCGCGTCGTAACCGAACGTGTCCACACCGAAGGCGGCAAGATCGTCATGCAAATTTTGCACGCGGGCCGCTACGCATATTCCCCAGACTGCGTTGCGCCAAGTGCCATTAGATCCCCAATTTCGCCTTTCCCACCGAAAGAATTGGACGCTGACGGAATCGAAAAACAGATTGCCGATATCGAAATGGCCGCGCGACGCGCCAAAGAAGCGGGTTATGACGGCGTTGAAATTATGGGATCGGAGGGATATTTCCTTAACGAATTCCTCGTAACGCATACCAACAAGCGGGAGGATGAATGGGGCGGTTCCTATGAAAACCGCATGCGCCTTCCTGTTGAAGTTGTACGACGGGTTCGCGCGGCAGTTGGAACAGATTTTATCGTCATTTTCCGCCTATCGATGATTGACCTTGTGCCCAATGGGTCCACATTCGACGAAGTTGTACAGTTGGCCCAAGCGGTTGAGGCCGCAGGCGCGACCCTCATCAATACGGGCATTGGGTGGCACGAAGCGCGCATCCCGACGATCGCAACATCGGTCCCTCGGGCCGCCTTTAGTTGGATTACTAAGAAGCTGATGGGGCATGTTTCCATTCCCGTGATCACCAGCAATCGCATTAACAGCCCAGAGATTGCAGAGGGAATTTTGGCCGATGGTGGGGCCGATATGGTCTCAATGGCGCGGCCTTTCCTTGCGGATGCCGATTTTGTGAACAAGGCCATGGAGGGCAAATCTGCGGAAATTGCGCCGTGCATTGCATGTAATCAGGCCTGTTTGGATCACACGTTTTCTGGAAAACTCACAAGCTGTTTGGTGAATCCACGTGCGTGCCACGAAGCGGAAATCGAAATTGTGCCAACCGACACGCCCCGCAGTGTGGCGGTTGTGGGGGCGGGCCCAGCAGGGCTATCGACCGCGATTACCGCGGCTCTTCGGGGCCACAAGGTAACTCTCTTTGACAAGGCCGAGGAAATCGGTGGCCAACTCAATATCGCAAAGAAAGTGCCAGGCAAAGAAGAGTTTTTTGGATTGGTCGATTGGTATCGCACAATGGTTGAGAAAGCCGGAGTGGAGCTTCGGCTAGGACAGGCGGTAACGGCGCCCGAGCTTATGCCGTTTGACGAAGTCGTGGTTGCGACGGGGGTTCTTCCGCGCGATCCGGAAATCGCAGGCCAAAATGCTCCAAACGTTCTCTCTTACATCGACGTCATCAAAAACGGCGCTCCTGTGGGAAAGAAAGTCGTTATTATTGGCGCAGGGGGGATTGGTTTTGATGTCGCTGAATTCGTTGCACATGACGGCGTGAGCCCTGCTGAGGACCTTGAAGTGTGGAAGCGTGAGTGGGGCGTTGGCGACCCTGAAGAAACCCGTGGTGGGCTTGCTGTTGAAGGAGCGCACCCACATCCGGCTGCGCGTGAGGTCATTATGGTGCAACGTAAAGCCGAGAAATTGGGGAAACGTTTGGGCAAGACCACGGGATGGATCCACCGTGCGACCCTGCAAATGAAAAACGTCAAGATGATCGGCGGTGTGAATTACGAGGCCATTACCGCTGAAGGCTTGCAAGTAAGCTATGGCGAAGGGCGCGAACGGCCAGAGATACTCGAATGCGATACAATTGTTCTGTGCGCAGGGCAGGTGCCAGAACGCAGTCTTGCGGAGAGATTGTCGGCCTTGGGAAAAACGGCGCATGTGATCGGTGGTGCGGACGTTGCCGCAGAATTGGACGCCAAGCGGGCGATCAATCAAGGCACGCGGCTTGCCTGTACTTTCTAGGATTTAAGGCATTAAAAACAAATGGTTGTCGGGATGAATGGTGCGAGATTCGCCGTTTGTCCCGTTTCCACTTTACGGACGATCACCCTAAATACCGCGGTATTGTCAGGCCATCAGCACATTTCCGCCTAAATTGGCCCCTAAAAACAACCTTAACGAACAAGTGGACGTAAGGGTGAAAAATGGACCGACTCACAGAAATGGAAGCCTTTGCCACAGTTGTGGATCAGGGTGGATTTACCGACGCTGCTAAGAAAATGGGGATTTCCAAATCCGCAGTTTCCAAGCACGTCTCCTCCCTTGAGGCCCGTCTAGGCGCGCGACTTTTGAATCGAACGACCCGCCGCGTTAGTCCAACTGAAATTGGACTCGCCTATTATGACCGAGCGCGCCGTGTTTTGAATGATGCGGGGGAAGCAGACGCCCTTGTTACATCTATGCAATCAGCGCCTTCGGGCCTATTACGTATCTCCGTTGCTACAGATTTTGGTGTGAACCACCTGTCGCCAGTCCTCGGGGATTTCCTTTCAGAGTTTCCTGATATCACCGTGAATATGGTGCTCAATAATCGATTTGTTGAGTTAATTAGTGAGGGTTTTGACATGGCGATCCGCATTGGGGAGCTTGAAGACAGCACCTTGCGAGCGCGAAAACTCACTGAAACGACAAAGCGTATGGTTGCGGCTCCGTCCTATTTTAAAGAGTTTGGGCGGCCCGAAAAAATTGACGATTTAAGCGATCACAAACTGCTTCATTATTCCAGCCAATCAAGTGGTGCCGTTTGGAAATTGACGGCTCCGTCTGGGGAAAAGCGACAGGTTCGCACGTCGGGCTGGCTTTCGGTGAATGACGGACAATCGCTCCTAAATGCGGCGGTTTCCGGCCTCGGAATCGCGTATTTGCCAAGCTACCTATATGCCGACGCATTGCGCAAAGGCGATGTCATTGAAGCAATGCCAGACCTTCCCGTGGAAAAGCAGGGCATATATGCCGTCTACCCGCCGGGTCGATTCACGCAACCAAAAGTGCGTGCTTTTATCGATTTCTTGGTGAATTCATTCGCCGAAAAAGGACCAGACATTTGGTAAGCTCCATTTAACGTTTGTCTGAAGAGGTCACCTGCGAAAACGGGTGGCCTTTTTCATTGGGCGTAGGATGTTCGCTTATTGAGTGGACGTAAGGATGACTTCAACACGACGATTGAAAGTGCGGCCTTCTTCGGTCAGGTTGCTCGCGCGGGGGGATAAAAAGCCCATCCCTTCTGCCGTGACTTGGGTCTTCGAAACGCCATGTTTTCCGGTCAGAAGTTTAACTACGGACGCCGCGCGTTTTTTGGACAAGGCTACATTTCCACTCAAGGAACCTTCGGAATCTGTATGCCCAACAAGGGCGGTTTTGCGTTCTGGGTTGTTATTCAAATAGTCTGCGAGGGCGGCCACGGTGGCAAAATCTTCCCCCGATAAAGCCGAAGACCCCGTCGCAAATTCCAAATCGTCTAGAACGAATGACCCCTTGTTTTCTAGAGTGTACGAGAGACTTCCAGGATCTAGAGCGCCCGGAATTTGGACCCCCTTGGTGGAGGTTGTAAGCGGGGTGGGTTGTGTGTCGACCCTCCCTAAATTTGTAACTTGAATATAACCAGTAGTTGACGATTTGCTCACCACGAGGCTGGTGTATTCGGGTTTATCTTCGCCCATCCGCTGGGCTGACAAAAAACGAAAGTCACCAAGATCAATATGCATGTTCGGCTCAGGTAGTATTTCTGTTTCAAAACGGAAATCAAACCCACCACAGGATGCGGCGTCGCACTCAAATATCACATCATAACCAGCTTCGATTAATTGCTCGCGAAGGGGGGCGAGAAGTTGAAGGGTAGTTTTGTCGGAAGCACTCACGCGCCAAGCTTGTTGGGTGAAGGAGCCTTCTGCCCATATACTTTCGAAACGGCCCTTTTTCCAACCGCTAATCGGCAAAGCATAGCTCGCAAATTCCTCCACAGTTTCGGTTGCAAGCGACGCACCGAACGGCAGGTGTAAATCCATAGCTTGCGCGGGCGGAAACGCGCAGACAATTGCTCCAGCTAGTAGATATTTACGCTTAGTATTCATCTGTTTTGGCCGTGATATTCCGAGTTAGGTTGCATTTGCGTCGCCGAGGCCACGCGATTTGTCATGTTAAAGAACGCCGCAACGTTGGCGATGTCCCATATGTCGCGATCAACATACCCCACGTCTCTTAGGGTTTGACGGTCCGCTTCTTCAATAGTTGCGCTTGATTTTGTCATTTTTAGGGAAAAATCAAGCATTGCGCGTTGATTTGGCGCAAGCTGTGCCATCCGATAATTCATCACCAGCATCTCGCCCAAAATGGGATCACCTGAAAGCGCCCGGACCGCTTGGCCGTGGGCAACGAGGCAATAAAAGCATCGGTTCTCGGCGGAAACAACAACCGCAATCATTTCGCGTTCCAGCTTAGAAAGGCCACTTGGGGCGAGCATCAACTCGTTATACAGTCCGGCGAATGCGTCGAGTTTCGCAATATCAAACGCATGGGCACGCAAAACATTTGGGATCAATCCAAGCTTTTCAGCACAAAGGTCAAAATATTTTTGAGTGTCTTCCGGAAGAGGATCAACCACAGGAAGGTTAAGGGCTGTTGGGCTGATTTCCGTGTTTTTCAAATTGACTACGCTCGTTTTGGGGCCAGAATTCTGTAGTGGTAGTGTCCCACAGGCTTCATGCCAAGGGAAGTATAGAGTGCGTTGCCAGCTTTGTTTGCCTGGGTAACAATAATGCTCAGTCGTTCTGCCCCATGATCTTGGGCCCAATTGGCCGCAGCACGCATTATGTTGAGAGCGACACCTTGCCGACGCAGGGATTGTTTTACCTCAAGCGAGTGTAACATCGCGGTTTTTTCGTGGATTCCGACAAAAGCAACGCCGGCCGCGTGGTTGTTTGCGCGCCCAAGGAGAGTCGTTTTGGGGGTAGTGACGCGCTCCATTACAGCGATGCGTTCGGGGCCAATTCCCGCGTCCGCCCAAATTTCGGTCATGATCGCGAGGGGCGGGAACATTGAGAAGCAAGTGAGGCGTGGCAAGGATTCCTTAAGGCTTTCAACATCCGACATATAAATGGTGACGGGGTCAATCACCGTGTATCCAAGGGCTCCGAGAGCAATATCTAGGTCATTCTCACCGTCACGGATCATAAAAAGTGGCAATTGTTGGATTGCAATCATCTCGGCTTGGGCGACTGAAATTTCCGCGTGCTCTAGGGGGGCATCGAGCGTTGCCGCGCTTACTCTCTTGCCTCCTCCCGCACCATTTCGCACAACAAACCCGCCAAGGGTTTGGCTGGACGCGGACCGCCAAGTGGCCTCGGCTACGGCATAGTAATCGACGGTCATTGTGGGAACAGTGCGGTCAGGGATGCAAATGCGGTGTCCAAGCGGATTGGGTCTTGGCCGCGAATAACAACGTTTGAACCGTAAATACCATCGTTTTGGAACGGGTAGGACCCAAAGGAGAGATCGCTGAATTCCTTGGCTAGTTCCCCAAGCGGGGCGGCGATATCCCCTTCACCGCGTTGGATCCGAAGGGTGCGGCTTAACATCGGTTCGCCGCCAGAAAGCAGTGGCAAAACGCTTTGTACCATGGCTTGAAAAACGCTGGGAACACCCGCCATGACATGGCAATTTTCGACGGTAAATCCGGGGGCGATGGAAACCGGATTGTCAATCAGCGTGGCGGTCGCGGGGATGCGGGTCATACGCAACCGCGCTTCGTTTAGTTCGCGGCCCGTTTTTTCGTAGTGATCAGCGAGAAGCTTGCGGGCATCGGCTCGCACGTCGATGGTTTGGCTGAAGGCTTCGGCAATGCAGTCGGCGGTGATATCGTCGTGGGTCGGACCGATGCCTCCAGAGGTAAACAAATGCGTGTATTGCGCGGCAAGGGCGCGGACCGCGGCAACAATCGCGGGGGCATCATCGCTCACAACGCGTACTTCTTTGAGGTCGATGCCGTAATCCGTCAAAGCTCCCGCCAAGTGGTACATATTGGCATCTCGTGTGCGGCCAGACAGGATTTCATCGCCAATGACGAGCATTGCAGCGGTTGGGTTGGGCATCTCGCACTCCTTGATCGTTGGTGGCGCAAGGTATAGGCCAGCAATATGCGCTTTGATACCCCACTTATACCCGCCGTTTTGATCCGTCGCTACAAACGATTTCTAGCGGATGTGCGCCTCGCCGATGGGCGCGAGGTGGTCGCGCATTGTCCGAATCCGGGTTCGATGATGGGCTTGGCGGAGGTGGGGATGCGGATTTGGTTGGAGCCGAACGACGACCGTAAAAAGAAGTTAAAATATGGGTGGCGATTAGTCGAGCATAGTGACGGAAACTTCACTGGAATTGACACGGGTCGGGCAAATCGGATCGTCGCGGAAGCGTTGCTGGCCAAGAAAATTGCGCCGCTATTGGGGTATGGAAATATCCGCTCGGAAGTAAAATATGGCACGGGATCGCGGGTCGATTTTCTGCTCACAGGCGAAGCGCCAGATTGTTATCTTGAAGTCAAGTCCGCGACTCTAATGCGCGAGGCACCTATTGTGGAATTTCCCGATAGCGTGACAGCGCGTGGCGCAAGACACCTTGCCGAGCTGGCGCAAATGGTGGCCGAAGGGCATCGGGCTGTGCTGCTGTTCTTGGTGCAGCGAACGGGCGCGACCCACATTGATGTAGCGCGGGACTTGGATCGCAAATACGGGGAAGCCTATGATCTTGCTCGTAGCGCGGGCGTCGAGTTTCTGGCGTATGGTTGCGAAATATCACCTGAAAGAATCGAATTGTCGGGACAGATCCCGTTCGATCCAAGAAAATAGGCCAAAGCTCTAGCCCTTTTGCTTAGTCTCGCCTATTTAGAGATCACACTAGTTTTGGAGATAAGTTTTGAACGAAGCGCGCGGTCGTCTGACAAAAGACGGAATTCGAATTTACGAAACGGCTGATTTTGCAGGAATGCATGCGGCAGGGAAACTTGCGGCCGAAATTTTGGATGCAGTTGCCGAACATGTTGTGCCGGGAGTGACGACGGGTGCGCTTGATGACCTCATTACAGAACACGTAAATCAAGCGGGCGCGAAGTCGGCGACCATTGGCTACAAAGGCTATAAGCATGCCAGTTGTATCTCGGTTAACCACGTAGTTTGTCACGGAATTCCGGGTCCAAAAGTGGTTCAGGATGGCGATATTTTAAACATCGATGTCACAGTCATTGTTGATGGCTGGTTTGGAGATACGAGCCGGATGTATGTTGCGGGCAAACGCTCCAAAAAAACTGAACGCCTGATTCAAGTGACGCATGACGCGCTGATGGTGGGAATCGAAGCTGTCAAGCCGGGGAATACCTTTGGTGATATCGGCCACGCGATTCAAAAGTATGTTGAGAGCAACAGAATGTCCGTTGTCCGCGATTTTTGCGGCCACGGATTGGGGCGTGTTTTTCATGCGCCACCCAATGTTTTGCATTATGGCAAGCCAGGTACAGCAGCCGTGCTCGAGGCCGGAATGTTCTTTACGATTGAGCCGATGGTGAATTTGGGGCGTCCAGAAACCAAAGTTCTCGCGGATGATTGGACGGCGGTTACGCGCGATAAATCATTGTCCGCGCAGTTTGAGCATTCTATTGGCGTAACCGAAACAGGGGCCGAAATATTCACTCTTTCGCCCCGGAACCTTTACCATCCAACTTGGGTGTAGCGGGATCTGAGCGTCCTACCGCATCGTTTTTGACGGGGCACAAATTTTTGACCAATCGGTCTAGTTGCGAATGATTTGCAATTGGCCGAAAGGGGAGGTAACAAGTCTCACCACGCTTCAAAAGGAGGGTGGTTCACTTACCTCTAGACGAAAAGGAGGCTGCGCGATGAAAATCACTCTCAAATCCGCCGCCCTCACTGCCCTTGTTGCAACTGCTGCTCAAAGCGCGTTTGCCCAAGAGGTTACCCTTCGCTTTCAGCATTTCGTTTCCCCGAAATCTGCGAACCCAACTTACTTTATGCAGCCTTGGGCCGATAAAGTCGAACGCGATTCGGACGGTCGCATTAAAGTGGAAATCTACCCCCTGATGCAACTTGGAGGCAAAGCGCCTTCGCAATACGACCTCATTCGTGACGGGGTTGTGGATGGTGGTTGGGTCATTCCGGGATATCAACCCGGGCGTTTCCCCGAAGCTGAAGCCATGGAAATGCCGTTCATGGTCACCAAAAAGGGTGAAGAAGCCAGTAAGGCCGCTTGGATTTTTACTCAAAAGCACCTGATGGATGATTTCGCAGATGTGAAGGTAATAGCTGCGCATATGCATGGCCCCGGAGTGGTGCATAAAAAGGGTCCAGGAATTGCGGAAATCGCCGATTTCGACGGTGTAAAATTACGCGGACCTTCGCGTCCTGCAACGCTTCTTTTAAGTAAATTAGGGGCGAATCCGATCGGCATGGCCGTTCCAGCCTTCCCAGAAGCGCTCTCAAAAGGTGTGGTTGATGGCGGGGTTATCACGTGGGAAATGGCGCCCTCGTTGAAGCTCGACGAATTGACAGATAGCCACACCGATGTGGCGGGCGACAAATCCCTGTACAGCCTCTTTTTCATCTGGGCGATGAATAAGGACGTATATGAAGGGTTGCCCGACGACCTAAAAGCCGTGATCGACGCGAACTCTGGCTTTGAAACTTCCGCTTTGGCAGGGCGTGCGCACGACACGGGTGACATCGAAGGCAAGCAGGTCATGATTGATGCGGGCAACGAAATCGCCGAGATCAACCAAGAGCAGACCGAATTGATGAAGGCGCTGGGTGAAGAGGTGGTCGCTGAGTGGATTGAAGAAGTTTCGCAAAAAGGTCTCGACGGAGAGGCGCTTATCTCTGATGCGCGCGCTGCGGTTCAGTTAACTGAAGGCACCGCTGCGCCTTTGGAGTAACGAATGAAGTGAGGGTCGCCCATGGATTTGGGCGGCCTTTTCAAGCAATAGGCTCCAGAAACGTGACATGCGTATTACCATAGCGGCGGGTGTCGCGACGAGAAAAACCACGGGGCGCGGCTGCTGGCTGATCCTCTTCCCAAACGATCAGCGCCTTTGGGTCGATCCATCCCATTTTAAGTGCGTTTTCAAGCGCAGGAGCCCCTAAGTCTTGACCATAGGGGGGATCGAGAAATATCAAATGACAGGGCTTTTGCGCCGCAGGAAGCCCGTTGGCGGCACAGGTCAAAACGCTCGAGTCAGCTTCGCGATGTAGGATTTTGATGTTCTCGCGGACCAGCTTTTTTGCAATTCGGCCATTGTCAACAAACGTAACATGTTCGGCACCCCGACTGAGGGCTTCTAGGCCTAACGCACCAGTCCCTGCGAAAAGATCCAAAACGCGTGCACCCTCGATCGGGCGGCCAAACGCCCCCCCGTTGAGAACATTAAACAGGCTCTCGCGTACACGGTCGGACGTGGGGCGAAGATGTGCCGCGTCATCGCCGATGCCGACGTCCGTCAGCTTTGTTCCACGGTGTATGCCTGCGATTATTCTCATGATAGCAACGCCTTAAGGTTGGTCGAGAGATCAGAAATTGCCGCAGGGTTTGGTGTCCTCCCAGCCTCAATTAGGCGTTTTCCGATCATATAGGCACGGGGGTCATTCATCGCATCAACGGCCAAAAGCGTGCCGTTTTGATAGTACCAATGGCTCTGGGAATTTTCCGTTTCACCTTGGCGCACAATCACTCGATCATACCCTGTGTTTAGCCCAGCGATCTGGAGTTTAACATTGTACTGATCGCTCCAAAACCAGATTTTCGGCACATACTCAACTTGAGCGCCCATCATGTTTCGCGCGACGACTTCGGCCATATCAATAGCGTTGGGTACGCTTTCTAGTCGGATGCGCCCACCCTTGTAGGGCAGAGAGGCGCAGTCCCCCGCAGCCCAAATATTCGGGTCGCTAGTTTGACCCGTCGAATCCGTCTTGATTCCGTTTTCAATCGCCAAACCTGCCGATTCAGCAAGAAGATTGCCCGGAGTTACGCCTATGCCAACGATAACAAAATCAAAGGCTTCTTGGGTGCCGTTCGAAAATTCGGCCCCAGTAACTTCGGTGGTTCCCAACAATCGCTCCAATCCCAAGCCTTCGCGAATTTTCACGCCGTGGGACGCATGAAGAGCACGGAAATAGTTGGAGGTTTCAGGGGCGGCTACGCGCCGAAGAATGCGATCTGCCGACTCGATCAAAGTGGTGTCGACACCACTTTTGGCCGCGACTGCTGCTGCCTCAAGGCCGATATACCCCCCTCCGACGATCAATAAGCGCGCGTCCTTGCGAAAATGGGGTGCCATTGCGTCGACATCGGCAAGGCTGCGAACGCGAAAAACCTTCCTAAGTTGGCCACCGATTGCAGCGGGCAAAACGCGTGGAGAAGAACCCGTTGTGATGGCCAGCTTGTCATAGGACAGCGTTTCTCCTGCAACCGTGACTGTTTTGGATATGGCGTCAATTGCGTCAACAGGTGCGCCTAAACGCAAGGTTACCTTCAGGTCGTGATAAAAGCTTTCGGGGCGTAAATGGAGGCGCTCCCTTGCCATTTCGCCGAGTAAATAGGCCTTTGATAGAGGGGGACGCTGGTAGGGTATTTCGGCTTCGCTTCCGATCAGGGTGATGTCGCCCTGAAAGCCATCGTTACGCAGCTTGGCAACAAGGGATGCGCCTGCTTGGCCAGCGCCAACAACGATAAAATGCGACATGGGACGCGCCTCTCAGAGTATAATTTTTGGGAAAGATAGTGTGCGATGAGAGGAGTTGCAAACATCACCGCCCGCAAACCCTCGTTTACATCATATTTAAACGAGAAAATTCCCGCTAAGGTCCTTAAAGAAGGAGGCTTGGATAGAAGCGGAACAACCCCCATTTTCTCATAGTTCAAAAATCGTAATCCATGTTGCGTTCACACTTGAGGGATGGTCTTGAAGGGGCCATATTCGGTTAGAACTTCAATTTCCCTGCCAACGGCTTTTGCTTCAGCGTCCAAAAACTGAGATACGGCATGGTTGAAACCCTCGTCTGCAATCCAATGAAGGGAGTGGGTTTGAACGGGTAAATACCCTCGGGCCAATTTATGTTCTCCTTGTGCGCCAGCTTCGACTCGCTTCAATCCGTGTTCAATCGCAAAATCAATTGCCTGATAATAGCAAAGTTCGAAATGGAGAGCGGGGTGGTCTTCGATGCATCCCCAATATCGCCCGTAGAGCGTTTCTGCGCCGATCATATTGAGGGCGCCCGCGATTGGCCTCCAGTCTTTGAGTGCAAGAACCAGTAATATGTCGTCGCGCAGTGTCTCTTGCGCAATGTCGAAAAACGCCCTTGTCAGGTAGGGAGTACCCCATTTTCGCGCACCGGTGTCTTGGTAAAATTGCCAGAAGGCGTTCCAGTGATCGGGTTGAATTTCGTCACCGGAGAGTTGAATAATTGTGCCGCCAAACCCCTGTGCGGTTGCGCGTTCGCGGCGAATATTTTTGCGTTTACGTGCTGCCAAACTTGCGAGAAAAGCGTCGAAGTCTGAGTATCCATTATTCAGCCAGTGGAATTGTTGGCTTACACGGCGCAGCAAACCCATCTGCGCGCCAGTCTCGGCTTCGTCCTCGGTACAAAATGTGATGTGTAAAGATGATAGTTTGTTTTCCGCAGCGAGTTGAACGGCACCTTGAAGAAGGGCGCTGCTGCCTTCGGCTTCAAATCCAGGTAGAGTTAAAAAACGGCGTCCAGTTGCTGGCGTGAACGGGACGGCCATCTGTAGTTTGGGGTAGTAATTTCCCCCCGCATTCTCGAAGGCTTGAGCCCAGTTGAAGTCAAAAATATACTCTCCCTGACTGTGGGATTTTACGTAAAGCGGGGAGGCCGCAATCATTTGACCGTTTTTATGGACCGTCAGGTAGCGTCCGTGCCAACCACTCGTTCCGCCAACGGATCCACTGTCTTCTAGCGCTTTGAGAAAACGGTAGGTTGTGAAGGGATCAAAGGGGCGCGCCCCGTTCACTGCCTCTGGACAGGCGCAAGCGTCCCAGTCGGATGCGGAAATATCCGAAAGTGTCGGATGGATTTGGACTTCAATTTGCGCGCTCATAGGTCCTCAGGATACTGGGATTGGGCCGAAAGAGAGTGCCCGTTCGCTTGTGTCGGTCAAGAGGGCAGGTATTGTTCGAATGTCACGTTGTCAGCAACTTGACGGGCAGCGGCCTCACTGGCGTTCGACGTGATCGTCCAGCACAGAACAGGTACACCAAGCGATTTCAACTCCTGCACGCGGGGAATTGAAAGGCTATTGTGATCATGACTAATGAAGCTGCTTTTTGTGCGGTCAAAATCTTGGATGGCGGCAAGCTCATCGCGCCGATCCTGTGGGACGTGCAGCGAACTTCTGTCGTCCATAAGGCATGTTGTCAATCCGCGGGGATGATCGGGAAGTAAGTTTGCGATGACTTCTACCGAATATGGATTGAATGACATAAAAGCAATCGGCCCATTGTAGGAAACGGCGCATTGGGCCACCGCGTTTTCCAATGCGCCCACATTTGGCCCCATCGCGCCGTCTTGGTCTTTGATTTCCACAAGAAGAGGGACGCGTCCAGCGACCAACGCGAGGGTCTCCGAGAGCATCGGGATCGTCTGAGTTTCACCGTGGAGCAACTCGATTTGAACGAGGTCGCCGGACTCGCGCATTTGAATCGGGCCGTGCACGCCCGTCAGTCGAGTCATGTTGTAGTCATGGAAAACCATGGCTTGCCCGTCTTTGGAAAGTTGAACGTCCAACTCAATCCCATAGCCGCCTTCAATTGCAGCGAGAAACGCGGCGCGACTATTTTCGGGGCGTAGTGCCGAAGCATCATGAAGGCCCCGATGGGCGAGTGGTCGATCAAGAAAAGATTGGGGGAGGCGCGGAATTTGTCTCATTTGATTTCGAAAATACCTTCGATTTCAACAACAACGCCAAAGGGAAGGGAGGCTGCGGAAACAGCGGATCGTGCGTGTCGCCCTGCATCGCCGAGCGCTTCGACCATGAAGTCGGATGCCCCGTTGATAACGGCGGGCTGTTGATCGAAGTCGGGTGTGGAATTTACGAAACCAACCAGTTTTACAACGCGAACCAAACGATCCAAGTCCCCATCGCAGGCTGCTTTCACTTGAGAAAGAAGCGAAATGGCGCAACTGCGCGCGCAGGCGGCCCCTTCTTCGATTGAGATAGTATCGCCCAGTTTCCCGACGGCAAGTGCGCCGTCCTTCATCGAAATTTGACCCGAGACATACACTGTATTCCCAGTGCGCACAGACGGCACATAGTTCGCGGCTGGTGCTGGCGCATCAGGCAATGTCACACCAATTTTGGCCAAATTACTTTCGAAAATCCCATTCATGCGTCTGTCCTTTGAAACGGTTCCATAGGGACGGTAGCGGGGAAATGAAGCAGTGAAAAGGGGCGATTACTCCTCGCGAAAAGCCTTGTTGAAATAATCTGCAAACGGCTTCACCAAGAATGTGAGTGGTGAACGATCCCCGATCCGGAAATAGGTCTCGACGGGCATTCCGGGGATCAATCGGCTTCCGTTAGGGAGTTTTTCTTGCTCACCTGGGTTGAGGACAACTTCGCTTACATAATAAGCAAGTCCTGTTTGTTGATCAACGAGGGCATCCGGCGAGAGGTGGGTCATTGTGCCCAAGAGTTCGGGTGTGTCGCGCGTATCGAGTGCCGAAAAACGCAAAACGGTCTCTTGGCCCACGTAAACCTGATCCACGTGGATCGGATTGATCCGCGCAGAAATGACCAGCGGGCGATCTTGAGGCACGATATACAAAAGTGGGTCTGCGGGCCGAATAACGGCGCGTTCGGCAAACACCTGAAGGGAAAGAACGACGCCGCTGACGGGCGCGCGAATGTCCAAATTGCTGAGGCGCTCTTTGAGGGAGGATTCGTTTTCGCGCAGTTCCAGTTCCCGCAGTTGCAGATCGCGGAGCAGGCTAATCGTTTCTTCGCGGCGGTCGGTTCGAATTTTGAGAATTGCAAGATCAATGCCCGCCATGCGTCCTTGCGATTGCGCCGCGCTGGACGTCAATTCGCCCACAAGTCCGCGCAACCTAGCTTGCTCCCGCAGGAGGGCTAAGACCCGCGAAGCCGTAGCAAGACCGCGATCTTGAAGGGTTTGCTGCGCGTCCAACTCTTGCACAATGAGCTCAAGTTGCGTCACGAGCGCGGCTTGTTGGGCTTGGATTCCTTCCACTTGGTTGGCGATCTGTTCGCGCTGCTTTCCAAGCTGTTCAACTTCACTCGTTTGGGTTTCCGCGCGTGCTACAAAAAGGCGGGATTGACCGGACAAGACGTCCTCAACCTCAGGTCGGACCTTTGCGATCGCGAGGAGGGAGTCGTCGAATTTTATCTCGGAAGCCTTGTCGCGCTCCGCTTGAAGTCGTGCGCGACGAGCGGATACCTCATAGAGTTGCGATTGCGTGATAGAAAGCTCAGAGAGGGTGCGGGCTGGATCAAGAATAATAAGAGGTTGATTGGCTTCTACAACGTCCCCTTCGTCCACAAGTATGGATTGTACGACGCCGCCGTCCAAATGCTGCACAACCTGTCGTGAGTTGTCGACCTCGATTTGCCCTTGGGCGATGATCGCGCCCGAAATGCTAGTCGTGGCCCCCCAATAACCAAAGCCAATGACGAGAATTAAGATGGTCACGAACCCGAGGGCAACATACCTTTTGGCACCATACTTCATGGCCATTTGCGCGCTCATGTAACTCCCCCCGCGCCTTGATCCTGGCTAATTTGGTTGTGGTTTGTGACGTTCTGTTGAAGAATTTCGTTCTTTGGTCCGAATGCTTTGACCGATCCGTTCTCCATAATAAGAAGCAAGTCGCATTCCCGAATGGCGGCGGGGCGATGCGCCATTATGATGACCGAATTGCCCGCAGATTTGGCGGCACGAATGGCATGGTTTAGGGCCTCGGAGCCGACGTTGTCGAGGTTTGAATTGGGCTCGTCGAGCACCAACAAGACGGGATCATCATAAAAGGCACGCGCCAAGCCGATACGCTGAATTTGCCCTCCTGACAGGCGGCCACCCGCTCCGGACACCTGCGTGTCGTATCCCTGTGGGAGCGTCAGGATCATTTCGTGGGCGGCGGCTTTTTTCGCTGCAGCAACAACCTTATCATCGTTGATATCTTGGGAAAGCCTGCCAATATTCTGGGCAACGGTGCCCTCAAAGAGTTGAACCTTCTGGGGGAGATAGCCGATATATTTTCCAAGAACGTCTGGATCGTATTGCTCAAGGGAGGCGTTATCCAACCGGATGGTTCCCCCAGCAAGACGCCAAACCCCCGTTAAGGCGCGCGCGAGCGTTGACTTGCCCGAACCCGACGATCCAATCACCCCGAGAGCCGTACCTGCGGGCAGGGAAAAGCTCACCATTCTAAGGGCGGCCTGACTGTCGCCGGGGGGAACGACGGTGACCTGTTGTACGTCGAGTTTTGCGCTGGGCGGGGGAAGTGTTGTGCGCGGCTCTTCGGGGGGGATGGCGCTTAGAAGTTCGGACAATGATCGCCACCCTTGTTTGGCCCGCACAACATAGGCCCAGCCGCCAATTGCTTGCTCAACGGGTTGAAGCGCGCGTCCAAGAAGGATCGACCCTGCGATCATTGCGCCGGCGGACAGCTCGTTTTGAAGGACGAGATACGCCCCAAGCGCAAGCATGGCAGATTGAAGGAACTGGCGGAAAGTCTTGGTGGTCGTTGAAAAACCGCCCACGCGATCAGAGGCGGTGAGCGTAAATTCCAAAGCACTTTCACGCGTTGAGCGCCAACGCTCAAAGGCGGCCTCGCGCATTCCCAAGCTTTGAATGGTTTCCGCTTCGAACCGAATCTCTTGGGCTTGCAAGTCGGCTCTGCGGGCGGCGAGGCCAGCCGAGAGAACAGGCGCTTTTGTGGAAATTTGGTTGAAAAAAGCCACGACCATCAGGAATGCCCCCCCCGTGACCGCGAGGATGCCAAGCCACGGGTGGAAGAGAAAAATTGTCGCGATAAAGAGCGGCGTCCACGGCAAGTCAACGAAGGCAATGAAAATGGGGGAGGAAATGAAGGATTGCACGGCATCGACATCTTGCAGCGCTGTATTGGCGTTCTTTTGCAATTGCGGCACCGTGTTGGCGCGTAAAACGGCGGAAAAAACCCGCTTGTTTAAACTGGCCTGAAAACGAGCCCCTGCACGCGCCATAATCCGCCCACGCGTGAAATCCAAAACGCCCATGCAAAAATAAAGGAACGTTGCCAATATCGAGAGTGCGATCAGCGTTTCAACAGAACGACTAGAAAGGACGCGGTCGTAAATTTGGAGCATAAACAACGGCCCCGTCAGCATTAACAAATTCACAAAGATGCTAAACAGAATCATCGCCCAGATTAGGGGGCGGTTCTGGCGCTGTGCCGCATTGAGTTCTTCGCGACCCAGATCAGTGAATTGTTTTTGCATTAGGTGTAAATGTCTCGTTTAATAGGAGTTGCGGTTGCAATTTCGTAGGCTGCGTTGTACCCAAAAAGCTTCAAAAGATAATCGGTCGGTCTGTTTGGGTTGGGCTTTGTCGATAACATCATTGTGTGACCCAAAAGTACAAATAACTCGTTGAGAAGTGTCGTGTTTTTGCCAGAATTTCGTATCCGCGCCAAGTGTAGCTTAATTATTTGTTTGTTAAGCGTGTCGTTATTGTCCTCCTGTGCGCACCCAGAGCGCACGGGCGAAATTTACGACCCTTACGAAAAATCAAATCGTGCACGCCACGAAAACACCAAACAGTCGGATCAGGGGATGATTGGGCCTGTCGCGCAGGCTTATGGAAAGACCCCAGAGTTTTTGCGGACCACGGTGACGAATTTTTCAGATTATCTCGCGCTGTATCCGATGGTTGGAAACAACCTTCTTCAGTTTAACTTGGCGGGGGCCGCGCAAAATTCAACGCGCCTCTTGGTGAATACGACCTTTGGCCTTGCTGGCTTGTTTGATGTCGCATCCGACATGGGTATTTACGAGGACAGCACAGGGTTTGGCGACACATTGGCAGTATGGGGGGTCGGTGAAGGGGCATATCTTGAAGCGCCGTTTTTGGGTCCAACGACCCAACGTGACGCCGTCGGTGGCGTTGTTGATTTGGCGACTAATCCAATGTTCTATTATGATGGTGGGCGCTATGCCGCCGTTGGCCTTCTGGCATTGTTGGGTGCGAAGCTTGATAAGCGTTTCCGTTATTCAGGTTCCGTGGATCAGCTTTTCAATGAGAGCGCGGACAGTTATGTTCAGACACGTATGATGTACCTTCAGAACCGTCGCTATGAACTTGGGCAAGAAGTCGCTCCAAGTGCGGATGGTTGCACAAATGGCTATGCAGACCCATATGAGGACCCATATGCAGATCCCTACGCGGACCCTTCTGCATCTACAGGGTCCTGCGATACTGAATAAGAGGCAGTTATGACACATCAGGTTACACGACGCAGCATTTTGGGAGGCCTCGTTGCCTCTGGGCTTTGGCTATCGACGGCCCCCATGACTTTTGCGCTTTCGGTGGATGCATCTAAAACGCTCGTTATCAAACTGGTGGATGATATCAACGCTGTGATCGCCACGGGGAAGCCTGAACGGTCGATGTACAAAGATTTTCAGCGTATTTTCGCGGACTATGCGGATGTGCCCGCTATCGCACGCTATGCTTTGGGGTCGGATGCGCGCAGGGCCTCACCCGCCCAAATAAAGGCGTTTACGGGCGCTTTTGAAACTTACATCGCGCGTAAATACGGCAGCCAGTTCCACCAATTTATTGGGGGTCGAATTGAAGTCGATAGCGCCGAAACCGTGAAAAGCTTTGTCGAAGTTAAAACGACCGCGTTTATGCGCGGCGAAGCGCCGTTTGAAATCAAATTCCTGATCTCCGATAAATCGGGCAAACACAGGTTTTTCAACATGTTCATCGAGGGCATCAATATGCTCCTAACCGAGCGCTCCGAAATCGGCTCGATCATTGACGCCAACAATGGCGATCTTAATAAGGCAATCGCGCAGTTGAAGAAACTCAGCTAGTTCCCGCCGCCAAAAATCTGCAGGAGCAGGTTCTCGATCGGATTGGTTCCCTTGGGCTGGGGATTGGCACGTTGGGGCGCATTCGGGTCGACATAGGCGCTGGGCGCTTGTCCATCGATCATCGGCAGGGGAGAAATCGGGACCCCCTCGTTAATGCGGACCATAGCATCGTGCCAGATTTCAGCGGGAAGTCCGCTTCCCGTGACACCCGTTAGCGGCGTATTGTCGTCATAGCCAAGCCAAACACCGGTAACATAATCCGCCGTAAATCCGATAAACCACGCGTCGCGCGCGGCCTGTGTTGTGCCCGTTTTCCCTGCGGCTTGACGGCCGTCAAGTTTGGCACGACGGCCACTTCCGGATTCGATCACTTGATACATCATATAGGTGAGTTGCTCGGCAGCATTGGTTGTGATGACCCGCTCGCCCATACCACCGTCTTGACCAATCAGCGGCTCCGTGTCGCCTTGAAGGCGCAGTTCCGAAAGGCCGTAGGGGGTCACGCTACGGCCGCCATTAAGGATGCCAGCATAAGCACCCGTCATTTCAAGTAGCGTGCTCTCAGACGCGCCAAGGGCCAGCGCGGGACCCGCCGCAAGGTCGCTTTGAATGCCAAACATTTCGGCCACGGTGCGTACATTTTCGCGCCCTACGCCTTCGGATATGCGAACCGCAGGAATGTTCAGGGAGCGTCTTAAGGCTTCGGTTAAGGTAACTGTGCCGCTGAACTTATGGTCGTAATTCGATGGCGTCCACGGGCCCGAGCCCGGGATATCGATCGTTAGGGGTTCGTCTTTGACATAGTCGTTGTAGGAATATCCAAGGTCCAAAGCGGCCGCATAAACGAAGGGTTTGAATGCGGACCCTGTTTGGCGCGAAGCTTGGGTTGCGCGGTTAAAGGCGCCTGTTGCTTTAACATCGCGGCCACCAACCATTGCCCGTACTGCTCCGTCTGCCGACATGACCACAATCGCGGCTTGGGCCTTGGAACCATCGCGGACTTTGGTGTCAAAAATATGCAGCATGGCTTGTTCGGCAGCGCGTTGGACGCGCGGATCAAGCGTTGATTGAATGATCACATCTTCGGTGGTGTCGCGAGTTAGATAGCTCGGACCTTCGGACATAACCCAATCGGCAAAATACCCACCCGTACGCGACTTGGCTGCATCAGAAAGCGTGGCGGGATTTGCACGCGCTTCATTGGCTTGCGCAGTGGTTAGGAGACCTTGTTCTTCCATCAATTTCACCACGGTCTCTGCGCGATCTTGGCTGCGTTGAAGATCATTGGTCGGCGCATAGCGCGTGGGCGCCTTAAGTAGACCCGCCAGCATCGCCGCTTGCGCGGGCGAAATTTGGTTGGCGGACAGATTGAAATAGCGCTGGCTTGCAGCTTCAAATCCACGAGCGCCCGCACCGAGGAAGGCGCGGTTCAGGTAGATCGTTAGGATTTCATTCTTGGTGAACTTTACCTCAAGCGCCATCGCATACAGCGCTTCTTTAGCTTTACGAACGAGCGATCCTCGACGGCAATCGGACTCATACTCGCGTTCGGTCATTTTATTCGTGTCGTGTGGAACTCCAAGACACAACAGTTTCGCGGTTTGCTGTGTGATTGTGGACCCGCCATTCCCAGAGAGCGCCGAGCGCCCTTCGGACAGGTTGATTTTGACAGCACTCGCGATGCCGCGTGGCGAAACGCCAAAGTGCCAGAAAAAGCGTTTGTCCTCGGTCGCGGTGACGGCATTCTTGAGGTGTGGAGACACCGTTTCGGTGGTGACCATGCCGCCGAATTGATCACCGCGCCATGCAAAGACTTGGCCATTGGTGTCGAGAAGCGTTACCGAACCGCGTGTCCGCCCATCAACCAGTTCTTCAAGCTCGGGCAAAGTGGACGCGTAAAACAACACACCCAGCGCGACGAGAATGGTACAGACAGCCCCCACGCGCCACGTAATTCCCCAGAACAACCGGACGATCCAACGAAACAGCCGACTGATCGGATTTCTCTTCGGCGCGGGTCGAGCACGCCGCTTGGAGCGCGTTTTTCGCGTCGCAGTTTTAGGAACCGCCCGCTTAGGGCTGCTCTTCTTAGCGTTCGCGCGCTTCTCTGCCACCAATTTGGGGCGTTTTGGGCCTGTTCCGGTCATCTGCTACTCGTCTTAGGGCGTATTTTTCCTCAACTTACAGGGTCTGAACCGAATTGTAACGGGACTATTCGTGACTGATTCTTCTTTTTGGTGTGCTCAAATTTTAATCTAATCGCCCAATTTGTGCATTTTTTGTGCACTTTCGGTCGCCGGAGGCCCGCATTATAGGGTTTGCTTCCTTGAATCCGAACAAGTCTGCGCGTTTTTTAGCCTCATGGAAGCGCGGGCACCGAACAGATGTTCAACGCCTGAGAATGTAAGGGGAACGACGTGAAACTCATTATCGCAGCAATCAAACCGTTCAAGCTCGAAGAGGTGCGCGAAGCACTCACCGCCATCGGTGTTCGGGGCATGATGGTTACAGAAATTAAGGGGTTCGGATCTCAATCCGGCCATACCGAAATCTACCGTGGCGCAGAATACGCGGTGAATTTCGTGCCGAAGGTCAAATTGGAAATCGTCGTTTCGGCCGCCATGGCGGACCAAGTCGTAGAAACCATCCAAAAAACCGCCAAAACCGACAAAATTGGCGACGGCAAGATTTTTGTTCTGGACGTAGCCCATGCGGTGCGCGTGCGGACTGGCGAAACCAACGAAGACGCGCTGTAGGCGCTGGATTCGACAAAGGAATTATACATGAAACTGAATAAATTAATCCCGCTGAGCGCGACGGCAGCCTTGCTTCCCCTCGCCAGTTTTGCCCAAGACGCTGAAGCTGTTGTAGCGGTTGCTGTGCCAACAGATTCCGTCTTTATCCTCAACTCGCTCCTCTTTCTCATCGGTGGCTTCTTGGTCTTCTGGATGGCCGCTGGGTTCTCGATGCTCGAAGCCGGTCTTGTCCGTTCCAAAAACGTTACCATGCAGCTTACAAAGAACATGGCGCTCTTTGGTCTGGCCTGTATTTTCTACTACTTGATCGGTTACAACCTTATGTACCCATTGGGCAATTGGTCGGTTGACGGTGTTCTTTCCGGTGTGTTTGGCCCGGCAGTTCTTGAAGTTGTTGGAGTGACGGCTGACGGTGCAGACGATTACTCCTATGCGTCCACTGGCTCTGACTTCTTCTTCCAGTTGATGTTCTGTGCGGCGACGGCCTCTATTGTTTCTGGTACGCTTGCTGAGCGCATCAAACTTTGGCCCTTCTTGGCTTTCACAATTGTTCTAACGGCAATCATCTACCCAATCCAAGCGTCTTGGAAATGGGGCGGCGGTTTCCTTGATGCGGCTGGCTTCCTTGACTTCGCGGGCTCCACAGTTGTGCACTCCGTTGGTGGCTGGGCAGCTTTGACTGGCGCACTTGTTCTTGGTCCACGTTTGGGTAAATACAAAGACGGTCGAGTCATCCCAATGATGGGTTCCAACCTTACGCTCGCTACTTTGGGTACGTTCATCCTTTGGATGGGTTGGTTTGGCTTCAACGGTGCTTCGCAACTCGCAATGGGTTCGGTTGGCGACGTCGCTGATATCTCGCGGATCTTTGCAAACACAAACGCGGCGGCGGCAGGTGGTTTGATCACAGCCCTCTTGCTCACTCAAGCTCTCTATAAAAAGCCAGACCTTACAATGATCCTTAACGGCGCACTTGCTGGTCTGGTTTCCATCACAGCAGAGCCGCTGACGCCAACAATTGGTGAAGCAACGCTTATCGGTGCTATCGGTGGATTGATTGTTGTCTTCGCAGTACCAATGCTCGACAAACTCAAAATCGACGATGTTGTTGGTGCGATCCCAGTTCACCTTATGGCTGGTATCTGGGGCACAATCGCGGTTGTCTTCACAAACAGCGACGCGTCTTTGGGCACACAGCTTTACTCCATCGTAGTTGTAGGTGGGTTCACAGTCGTAACTTCTGGCGCCCTCTGGCTCCTCCTGAAACACACCGTTGGTATCCGAGTGAGTGCAGAAGCAGAGATCACAGGTCTTGATGTGGCGGAGCTTGGTATGGAAGCCTATCCCGAGTTCTCTAAAGGCTAACTACATCTGAGAAATTTCAAGAAACGCGCTCGGGCTGTCATGGCCCGAGCTTTTCCGTTTTTACTTGTTGTTCCGGCTCTTGAATGGCTGCAAAGTGTGGCATGACGCAGATCGATCCAACCATTTCCGACAAAGCTGTTGCGGCTGTTTTTGCCGGATTTCCAAGGCCTGCGCGGGACGGCACACTTCTCCTGCGCTCCATCATCTTTGAAATCGCCGATAGGGATGAGCGGGTCGGCGGCGTTTCGGAAACCCTCAAATGGGGGCAGCCTTCGTATTTACCGATTGCCAAAAATGTTGGCACCCCAATTAGGCTGGGTGTCCCAAAGGCGGGGGGCTTTGCTTTATTCGTCCATTGTCAAACGACTGTGATCAGTGAATTTCGAACGCTTTTTTCTGGTGACTTTGAATTCGACGGTAATCGCGCGGTGTTGTTTGACAGCAAGGAAGGCATCGAAATCGAGAAAATCACGCTGCTGATCAATCGCGCTTTGACATATAAGCTCTAGTTTAAAAGGCGTCGCGCAATCACCTGCGCTTGAATTTCTGCCGCGCCCTCGAAGATGTTTAGGATGCGGGCGTCGCACAATATGCGGCTGATTTGATACTCAAGTGCAAAGCCGTTGCCGCCGTGGATTTGCAGGGCATTATCCGCCGCCGCCCAAGCGACCCGCGCTCCAAGGAGTTTCGCCATGCCAGCCTCAAGGTCGCAGCGGCGCTCATTATCTTTCTCACTCGCCGCGAAATAGGAAAGTTGCCGTGCGATCATGATCTCGACGGCCATCACCGCCAACTTGCCCGATACACGCGGGAAATGGATGATGCTTTTGCCGAATTGCTTGCGGTCGATGGCGTATTGCATCCCGACTTCCAACGCATTCTGGGCAACGCCGATTGCGCGTGCGGCCGTTTGAATGCGTGCGCTCTCAAAGGTTTGCATCAACTGCTTAAACCCTTTGCCCTCTACGCCACCCAGAAGGTTTTTGGCATCAACTTTGAACCCATCAAATGCCAGTTCGTATTCCTTCATGCCGCGATAGCCCAGCACCTCGATTTCACTGCCACTCATCCCCTGCGTAGGGAAAGGTACGTCGTTCGTACCCGAAAGTTTCTCAGCCAAGAACATGGAGAGCCCCTTGTGGTCATCGCTTGAGGTGTCGGTCCGCGCCAAGAGGGTCATCACGTGGGTTCGGGCGGCGTGGGTTATCCACGTTTTGTTGCCCGTCACGGTATAGCTTTCGCCATCTTTCACAGCGCGTGTCCGTAAGGAGCCAAGATCGCTGCCTGTGTTCGGTTCGGTGAAAACGGCGGTTGGCAGGATTTCTGCGCTGGCGATTTTGGGGAGCCAATACTGTTTTTGCTCCTCGGTTCCACCACATAGGATCAATTCCGCTGCAATTTCGCTGCGGGTACCCAGGCTACCAACACCGATGTAGCCGCGAGAAAGCTCTTCGCTGACCACACACATACTTGCCTTGGATAGCCCAAGCCCACCGTATTCTTCGGGAATGGTCAGTCCAAAAACGCCCATCTCGGCCATTTCGTTGAGGATCTCAAGCGGGATTAATTCATCCTTGAGGTGCCAGCCGTGGGCAAAGGGAGTAACGCGTTCGTTGGCGAAACGGCGGAACTGATCACGGATCATCTCAAGGTCTTCGTCTAGACCCGTAGCACCAAACGTGGCGTGGCCGGTGTTGTCTTGCATAAGGGTAACAAGTCTGGTGCGCGCGGTGGTAGAATTGCCTAGGGCCATAAGCGATTCCACCGCCGTCACGCGCAGAGCGTCAGGCGAGATTTCAAGGTCCTGCAAGCGGGCCATCTCCCCTTGGCTCATCGGGATACCGCCTGAAAGTTGACAGAGGTATTCGCCAAAACTGATCTGAAGGATCAGTTGTTCCATTTCCGTAAAAGTGCCGCTATCCGCGAGGGATTGTGCCCACGCCAGCATCCGAGTGAGGGCCGCCTGATAGGTCGCAAACCATGCGAAGACGTGGGCTTGGTGCTGATGGGTTTCGAGTAGTGCGGCGTCGACGCGGCCATCGGCTTGCACCTTTTGAAGGAGGTGTGCCTTGGCCTCCTCAAGCAATGCTTCTAGGGGCGGCAAACTCTGGGCGCAGCAGATTAGGAGGTCCGGCAGGATGGGCGACGATTGGGATTTGCGCATATCTAGTCCATCTTTTGGCATTGGGCTCTCCTTAAGTTCGTTGATATGAATAATCCTTTCGCAACTGCAGCGCAAGAAAAATTCGTTTAACGCGGTAAAATTGACTTAAAAGAACTTTGTCGAATTTGTGATGTTCTCCGAGTATTCCCTGTATAACGGGCACGAAATTGGAGACATTCTTGGAAAATATACTTACAGACATTCCCCTTTTGGTGCTTCTAATGGCCTGTTTAATAACGGTTATTGCGGGTTTTGTGAAAGGCGCTATTGGGTTTGCGATGCCGATGATTATGATTTCGGGGTTGGCTTCTGTCTTGAGCGCCGAGGCTGCACTTGCAGCGCTGATTTTGCCCACGGTCATGACGAATGCTGCACAAGCATTGCGACAGGGTCTCCATGAAGCATTGCAAAGTGCGTGGCGATTCCGGCTGTATTTGGGGATCGTTTTGGTCTGCATTATGGGGAGTGCGCAACTTGTTACGCTCATGCCTCAAAACGCGATGTTCTTGATGATCGGCATTCCGGTTTTGCTGTTTTCGATTACGCAAATTTTGGGTTGGCATCTGTCTATCAAGAAGGAGCATCGCAAGCGCGCAGAGGTCATCATTGGATGTGTAGCTGGCTTTACCGGCGGGCTATCTGGGATTTGGGGGCCGCCCACTGTGGCCTATCTGACGGCCATTGGAACCGAAAAAAAAGAGCAAATCCGCGTTCAAGGCGTCATCTATGGGGCGGGCGCGGTGGTTCTTTTACTCGCCCATATTAAGTCGGGCGTCTTTACCGTAAGTACGGGGTCGTTTTCTGCGCTTATGTTGGCACCCGCCCTGTTGGGAATGCTCTTGGGGATGCGAGTTCAAGATCGACTCGATCAAGCGAAATTCAAGAAGGCGACGCTGATCGTTTTGGCGATTGCGGGTCTCAATCTTATTCGTCGTGGGGTGTTTGGCTAGGCCACCGCGCAAAACGCCCCACTATTTAGAGGGGGCGTTTTACAAGTTCTACTGACGACTAGCCGATTGCCGCAGAGCGAACATCATCGTCAATATAGTCTAGGTACTGTGTGAAATTGTCCGAAAACATTGAGACAAGCTTTGCGGCCTGTAAATCATAGGCTTCGGAATCGCCCCAAGTCCGTCGAGGATCAAGCAGGATGTCTGCAACACCGTCCACGGAAACCGGCACGTCGAAGCCGAAGTTTTCATCCTTGCGGAAGCGCGCTTTCTCAAGGGAGCCGTCGAGCGCCGCTGTCAAAAGTGTCCGCGTGGCCTTGATGGGCATTCTGGAACCAGTCCCATAGGCACCGCCCGTCCAACCCGTGTTCACCAACCAACATGTCGCTCCGTGTTTCGCAATTTTTTCGCGCAGGAGGTTGCCGTAAATCTCAGGACGGCGTGGCATGAAGGGGGCGCCAAAACAAGTTGAGAATGTAGGCTCAGGTTCGGTCACACCCCGTTCGGTACCCGCCACTTTGGAGGTGAAGCCGGAAAGGAAATGATACATCGCTTGCGCGGGGGTTAAACGGCTGATCGGTGGAAGAACGCCAAAGGCATCGCAGGTCAACATGATGATGTTTTTGGGATGCCCGCCAAGCGCGCTTTTGGACGCGTTCGAAATGTAGTGAAGCGGGTAGGCGCACCGCATATTGGCCGTCAGACTATCATCCTTGAAGTCAAGTTCTTTGGTCTCGGGATCAAAAACCATGTTTTCGATTACGGTGCCAAAGGTCCGCGTGGTCTCATAGATTTCAGGCTCGGCATCGGCACTAAGATTGATGGTCTTCGCGTAACAGCCTCCCTCAAAATTGAACGTTCCACGATCTGACCAGCCATGCTCATCATCGCCAATCAAGGTACGGGAGGGGTCGGCAGAAAGGGTCGTTTTCCCAGTGCCTGAGAGGCCAAAGAAAATGGCTGTGTCGACAGGGTTTCCCGGGGCGTGGTTGGCCGAGCAATGCATCGGCATGATACCCTTTGCCGGTAGTAAGTAGTTGAGAAGTGAGAAGACGGATTTCTTATTTTCACCGGCGTATTCAGACCCACCAATAAGGATGAGTTTCTGGTCGAAATTCATGGCAATAACGGTCTCGGAACGACATCCGTGGCGCTTGGGGTCGGCTTTGAATGTCGGGCAATTAATAACGGTAAACTCGGGAAGGAAATCCTCCAATTCATCGCGATCAGGGCGACGCAACATATGGCGAATGAAAAGGGCGTGCCATGCAAGCTCTGTGACCATGCGTACATCAAGGCGCTGACTTGCATCGGCGCCCGCATAAAGGTCTTGGACGAAATAGTCGCGACCTTTCATATGCTCGAGCATGTCTGCATAAAGGATGTCGAATTTATCTTCCTGCATGGGGGCGTTGTTTTCCCACCAAATTCCGCCTTTTACAGAGTCACTTTGCACCACAAATTTATCTTTGGGCGAGCGACCAGTATGTTTGCCAGTGGTGACCAAAAGCGTGCCGCCTTGGCCTAATGTACCCTCGTCGCGCTTAAGAGCGGTCTCGATGAGGGCAGGTTCCAGATCGTTATAATAGACATTTCCCAGCCCCTTTATGCCTTGTGTCTCAAGGTTGCAGGTTGGGTTCACACGACCGTGTGTCATAATGTAGCTCCTCGCGCCGTGTCCTAGCAGCGCGCAATCTCTTCCAAAGCGCAAAGGGCCAATTCTGCGCACCAGCCGCGGGCCCGGCTGATAGGCAATTGTAGCACGGAAGATCGGTTTGAAAAGCGGTCAGGGGCGCGCAGTTTGCGCTAACATTTTGGGTTTAGCGTTACCGTTTAGCGCTAACGGGGCGCTTGGATTGAAAAATCCAGCCGTGTTTGCAAAGTTTTATGCCTTTTGGGGCACATTCTAATTCAAGAACGTAGGGTGATTCGCAGTTAAGAGTTGATTCGTCAAAGTGGAACACCCAGAGTGGATAAAAAATTGAGCATAAAAAAACTATATAAAGGAAGACCTCCATGTCGAAGATCGCTTTGGTCGACGACGACAGGAACATCCTGACGTCAGTAGCTATGACCCTTGAGGCAGAGGGTTTCGAAGTAGAAACATATAATGACGGTCAATCCGCACTAGACGCTTTTAACAAGAGTCTGCCGGATATGGCTGTTTTGGATATTAAAATGCCGCGCATGGATGGAATGGACTTGCTCCAACGTCTGCGCCAAAAAACCGCAATGCCGGTTATTTTTCTCACATCCAAAGATGATGAGATTGATGAAGTTCTTGGGCTGCGCATGGGGGCGGATGACTACGTAAAGAAGCCGTTTTCCCAACGTTTGCTGGTTGAACGCATTCGCGCTCTCCTGCGTAGGCAAGAAGCAATGAACGGTGTAGAGATTGCCGAAACCGAAGAAACCAAAGTTATCGAACGCGGTGATTTACGGATGGACCCATTGCGGCATTCCGTGCGTTGGAAAGGGAATGATGTTTCCCTAACTGTGACCGAATTCTTGTTACTGCAAGCTTTGGCCCAACGTCCTGGTTTTGTGAAAAGTCGTGATCAGTTGATGGATGTCGCCTATGACGATCAAGTTTACGTCGACGACCGCACGATCGACAGTCACATCAAACGGCTTCGTAAAAAGATGCGGACCGCAGATGATGATTTTTCGGCAATTGAGACGCTTTATGGTATCGGCTATCGATACAACGAAGATTGATGCCCCCAACTTTGGGTAAGAATGTGCGCGATACAAAAATGCAAAAAGAAGCGAATGTTGTTCTCGGTGAAGACTGGGATGGACCGAGCAGTGGCGTGGAAAGCGAGCTGCGCAAAAGGCGCGAGCAACGCGGGTTTATTTCCCTCAACCGTTCGCCACTTGCGCGCAAAATTATCACGTTCAATTTATTGGCCCTCGTCATTTTGGTGGCGGGTGTTTTGTATCTCAATCCGTTCCGTGACAGCCTTGTGTTGCAACGCGAACGGGGTCTTGTCATTGAGACACAACTGGTCGCGGACGTACTCGAAGCGCATTTTTGGGATGCAGAGACCCTTCCCAATGAGGCATCTGTTTTTGCAAATCTTGCAAAACTGTCGCTTCCTTCGGGCGTCGACGCATATGTTTACGATCCTGAAGGAAAGCTCGTAGCCTCTACGATTGGGATCGAGCGCTCGGGCATACCACCGGTAAGCGGTTTGGTTCAGAACACTCGTAGTACGCTTATTACCGACTTCTTGAATTCTATGTGGGAAGGTGTTTCCGGAGTATTTACCTCGGAACCCGCAAGCGATGGTTTTGGTTCAACTGTTGAGCCTCCCGTCGAATTTGTACAGAAGACTTCGGATGGCTCAACCCACGTGAACACCGGATTGGATTCCCAAGGTCGTGCAGTGTTTACCGTGGTAACTCCGATCCTTGTTGGTGGGGAGAATTTGGGTTCAGTCGCCGTGACGAGTGCTGAGGGCGAAATCGATTTTCTTGTTCGAAGTGAACGGGAGCAGGTGCTGCAAATGTTTGTAATCGCTATCCTCGTCTCAGTTGGGTTAAGTCTTGTGCTTGCTTCAACCATCGCCAATCCACTTTCGGATTTGGCGGCGGCCGCCGAACTTGGGCGCGACAAAAATGCGCGTAAAATGAGTCCGAACCGTGTGCGCATCCCTGACCTAACCGCTCGGCCAGATGAAATCGGGCGTCTTTCCGGTGCGCTTCGAGGGATGGTGACCGCCCTATATGATCGCATTGAGGGCAACGAACAATTTGCGGCTGATGTCGCGCATGAGATCAAGAATCCTTTGGCTTCCCTTCGATCTGCCGTCGGTACTTTACGTGTCGCAAAACGCGAAGATCAGCGGGACAAACTCCTCGATGTTATCGACCATGATGTGCGTCGCTTGGATCGTCTTGTCAGTGACATTTCAAACGCTTCTCGGCTCGACAGCGAGCTTGTCCGAGAAGAAGAAGAACAGTTTGATCTGTTGAAAATGCTTGGCAACATCAACGATTACCTTGGTGGCGATGCGAAATCCAAGGGGGTTGAGTTCATTTCCGACTTGCCTGCTGATCCGATCCATATTCACGGTCTTGAGGCGCGTTTGGCACAAGTTTTCGTTAATCTCATTACCAATGCGATCTCGTTTTGCGAAGACGGGGACGCAATTCGAGTTTGGGCGCGAAAACGGGAAAATCGCGTGCTTATAGTAATTGAGGACACTGGCCCAGGGATTCCTGACCAAGCATTATACAAAATCTTTCAACGCTTTTATTCTGAACGCCCCGCTGGGCAATTCGGCAATAATTCCGGTCTAGGCTTGGCAATTTCCAAGCAAATCGTCGAAGCCCATGGCGGCGTGATTTGGGCGGAAAACATTCGCCCGACAGATGCTGATATCACCTCCGACCCCTTGGGCGCGCGTTTTGTGGTTGGGCTCCCTGTTTGAGCCATCAATTGTGAGCTTTTAAATGGAAACGAATGAGCTCCACCATGCGTCCACGGTTGCTATCGATGGTAAAGCCGCGGTCATTTTCGGATGTTCAGGCAGTGGTAAGTCGACCCTTGCGCTTAGGATGATCTCCCTTGGCGCGACACTTATTTCGGACGATCAAACGCAGTTGTCACTCGAAGACGGAGTACTTGTTGCTTTGGCTGTGCCAGAAATTTCGGGCAAATTGGAGGTGCGAGGTGTTGGGATAATTTACACACCGTTTGAGCCCCGCGCAATAGTTTCCCTTTTCGTGGATATGGATAAAGTGGAGGAAACGCGGCTTCCTCCTGCGAGAGAAATCGTCTTACTTGGCCAAAAAGCCACCTTGTATCATTGCATTAAGGGTGATCATTTCGCAGATGCACTCATGCAGATTCTAAAATACGGCAGATCAGATTGACACAACCTCGCCTAACAGATGACCCAGTTTTAAGGCAGCGCTTGGTTCTCGTGACTGGCCCGTCTGGTGCTGGGCGCTCTACCGCGATTAACACCCTCGAGGATGCGGGTTACGAAGCTATTGATAATCTACCTATTTCTCTTCTGCCACGATTGCTGGAAAATGGGGTGTCTGATCGCCCACTGGCACTCGGAATCGATGCGCGCAACCGCGATTTTTCTACGAAGGGCTTGTTGGAGCTTTTAGACAATTATTCACTGTCCGGTGATCAGGCGATAGAAGTCCTTTATTTAGATTGTAGCACCGAGGTTCTGTTGCGCCGTTTCTCTGAAACGCGGCGCAGGCATCCTTTGGCTCCATCTGAAACTCCGGAAATTGGCATTCAGCGCGAGCAAGACTTACTTGTTCCCATCCGCGCATGTGCGGATATACTTATTGATACTTCGGACATGTCACCGCATGAGTTGCGAGCAGAAGTGGAACAATGGTACGCGGCAGAAAAAAGCCAAAAACTGGCGGTATCAGTCCATAGCTTTTCCTATAAACAAGGTATGCCGCGTGGCATTGACATGGTTTTCGACTGTCGGTTTTTACAAAATCCGTATTGGCAAGAAGACCTTCGCGCCCTGAATGGCCTAGACAAAGCGGTCGCCGACTATGTGGCGCAAGACAAGCGTTATGATGACTTCTTTTCAAAAGTTTGCGACTTTTCAGAAATGTTGTTGCCTGCCTATATAGAAGAGGGTAAAGCACATTTTTCGATTGGTTTCGGATGTACAGGCGGACAGCACAGATCGGTCGCCGTCGCTGAAAATGTGTCGAATGTACTTGCGAAGGCTGGTTGGCAAGTGTCAACTAGACATAGAGAAATTGAACGCCGCACACGCACTTCGTCCGGCACAAAATTGGGGAAAACGGCGTGATCGGAATTTTGATCGTCGCACATGGCGGATTGGCCAAAGAATACCTTTCTGCTGTCGAACATGTTGTCGGCAAGCAAGACGGTATGCGCGCTATTTCAATTGAGGACGATCACGATCGTGAAGAGAAGCAGTGTGAAATCTGCGATGCGGCAAATTCAGTTGATACTGGCGACGGGGTCGTCGTTGTTACGGACCTTTTTGGTGGGTCTCCCTCCAATCTTTCTCTCCGAGCATGCAACCCCAAGAACCGGAAAATCATCTACGGTGCCAATCTTCCAATGCTCGTCAAACTTACCAAATCACGCAGTTGCACAGTGCAAGAGGCGGTCGAAAACGCGCTGAACGCGGGTCGAAAATACATTAACAGCTTCGATGCAAATCCCACAAGTTAGGACGTCATGAGCATTACGAGAACGTTGGATATCGTCAATGAAAAGGGCCTGCATGCCCGTGCTTCCGCCAAACTCGTGGAAGTGGTTGAAGGCCATGACGCACGAGCCGAAGTCAGCAAAGACGGACTTAGTGCCTCTGGTGACTCAATCATGGGCTTACTCATGCTGGCGGCGTCAAAAGGCACACAGATCGAAATCACGACAACTGGCGACGAGGCAGAAAAACTTGCTGATGCCTTGCAAGCCCTAGTTGTTAACAAATTCGGCGAAGATTTTTAGCGCGTCGGAACGGGTGTTTCTCCGCGATAGTCATAAAAGCCACGTTCCGTTTTTCGACCAAGCCATCCAGCTTCGACATATTTTGTCAGGAGCGGACACGGGCGATATTTTGTATCCGCGAGGCCATCGTGGAGTACGTTCATGATCGCCAAGCATGTGTCCAAACCAATAAAGTCAGCAAGTTCCAGCGGACCCATGGGATGATTTGCCCCTAGTTTTAGAGAACTGTCGATGGACGCCACCGATCCGACCCCCTCATACAATGTGTAGACGGCTTCGTTGATCATCGGCATGAGGATACGGTTTACGATGAACCCAGGAAAATCTTCTGCTGAGGCGGCCGTTTTTCCCAATTTTTCTACAACGGCCAAACACGCGCGATAAGTTTCCTCATCAGTTGCAATCCCGCGAATAAGTTCGACCAATTGCATAATGGGAACGGGATTCATGAAGTGAAAACCCATGAATTTTTCCGGACGGTCTGTGCCACTCGCGAGGCGTGTTATGGAAATCGACGACGTGTTGGACGTGAGGATTGTATGCGGCTGAAGATGTGGCAAAAGGTTAGCAAAAATTTTAACTTTTACGTCTTCTTTTTCCGTAGCGGCTTCAATTACGAGATCCGATTGCCCAACTTGTGCAATATCAAGCGTTGTTTGGAGCCGACTTAGTGCCGCGTCACGTGCATCGCTTGAAAGCTTGTCGCGGGCAACTTGCCTTTCAAGGTTTGACTCGATTAGGGCGAAAGACGCATCCAGCTGATCTTGAGAAATATCATTCAATACAACGTCATAACCAGCAACGGCCAAAACATGTGCGATTCCGTTTCCCATCTGGCCTGCGCCAATGACACCGATTTTTTTAATTTCCATTGGCTCAACTTCTCTTTTGAATTCGGCCCAAGAATATGTCGCGCCGCAGCGTCTATGCAAGGGGCGTTTCGTGTCCCTCCGGTAAAGAGTTTCACGTTTCAAGATAGCGCTAATTTTAAGGTTAGGGATTTGGCAAGAGGTCGCGCGCAAATTGGTCTTGGGTGAGTCGAAAATTAGTGAGGTGGGTTATGGCCTATGAGAACCTGAGCGAAGGCGCTCTTGATTATTTACCTTGTCGATACGGCAAGTCAAAACTGTTGTTTCGTGGACCGCGTAAGAAAATGGATGGCGACTATATTGCCGTCATCGGGGGAACGGAAACCTACGGTAAGTTCATCGAAAAGCCGTTTACGGAACTGGTTGAGGATGATGTTAGCACAACTTCGATTAATTTCGGGTGTGTGAATGCTGGCGCGGATGTCTTCTTAAACGAACCAGCTATCCTTGATGCCTGTTCCAAGGCACGTGTAACCGTCATTCAAGCGATGGGCGCTCAAAACATGTCCAATCGGTTTTATGCGGTGCATCCACGCCGGAACGACCGTTTTCTCAAGGCCTCAGTGTTGCTGAAAATGGTGTTTCGGGAGGTCGACTTTACGGACTTCCATTTCACACGGCATATGCTGAGCACGTTGAAAAAATTGTCTGAAGAGCGCTTTGCATTGGTCGAAGACGAGATCAAGGAAGCTTGGAAAGCGCGCATGCAGATTATGCTTGAAAAAATCGAAGGTAAAACCGTGATGCTTTGGATTGATGATTCAAACCCAGAAGGGAAAAGCGATCTTGGTCACGATCCGCTGTTTGTAGATCGGGAGATGATCGAAGCCATTCGGCCTTATTGTACGAAGGTTGTCGAAGTTAATTTGAGTGATCAGGCAAAATCTGAGGGTGTTGCTGGTATGATCTACCCTGAAATGGAAGAACCCATGGCAAAGGAAATGATGGGGATGAGGGCGCATCGAGAAATTGCTAAGTCCCTTTCGAACGCGCTTCGAGACATGCTTTAGCGCGCTGCAGAACAAAAAAAGGCTCGCCACTGGGGCGAGCCTTAACTGTTAGGAGTATCGTTGCTTACAGCGCGTCGATAAGGGCTGGAACTGCTTCAAACAAATCCGCAACAAGTCCATAGTCGGCGACCTGAAAAATTGGCGCTTCTTCGTCTTTGTTGATTGCGACAATGATTTTACTGTCTTTCATGCCTGCAAGATGTTGGATCGCACCAGAGATACCGATTGCGATATACAGGTCCGGAGCAACAACTTTACCGGTTTGGCCAACTTGCCAGTCATTTGGTGCATAGCCAGAGTCAACCGCAGCACGAGACGCGCCAACGGCGCCTCCAAGCTTATCTGCCAGCTTTTCGATGAGCGCAAAATCATCTTCTGATCCGACACCGCGTCCACCAGAAACAACGATGCCTGCGCTTGTAAGTTCAGGGCGGTCGCTCTTGGCAACTTTATCTTCAACCCATTCGGATAGCTTGGGATCGGCCGTCGCTGTTATGCTTTCGACAGTCGCTGAGCCATCTTCTCCTGCCGCGTCAAATGTAGCGGTACGAAGTGTGGCAACTTTGATAGAATCCGTTGTTTTGATCGTTTGGATTGCATTGCCCGCATAGATTGGCCGCTCAAACGTATCGGCGTCAACAATCGCCGTAACATCGGAAAGCACCATAACATCCAAAAGTGCGGCAACGCGTGGCAAAATATTCTTTGCATTGGCGGTCGCTGGGGCAAGGATGTGCGTATAGTTACCTGCAAGGCTAACAATGAGGTCGGCGATAGGCTCAGCCAAACCATGGCCATAAGCCGCGTCATCAGCGCAAAGAACCTTGGAAACACCCGCGATTTTGGCCGCGGCTTGGGCCGCATCACCGCAACCTGCCGAGGCACAAAGCAATGTGATGTCCCCTAAGGAAGAGGCGGCAGAGACTGCTTTGGCCGTTGCGTCAAGCGCGAGTTCTGCGCCGTTGATTTCAGCAAGAATTAAAACGGTCATTACACAGCCCCCGCATCTTTGAGTTTCGCAACAAGCTCGGCAACATCCGCAACCATGATCCCAGCACTGCGTTCAGAAGGAACAGCGGTTGAAATCACCTGAAGACGAGGAGAAACGTCGACGCCATAGTCAGCAGCGGTTTTCTCTTCGAGAGGCTTTTTCTTGGCCTTCATAATATTGGGAAGGGTTGCATATCGTGGTTCGTTCAAGCGCAGATCGGCGGTGACGATCGCTGGAAGTTTTACCTTGATGGTTTGAAGTCCACCGTCAACTTCGCGGGTAACAATTGCGCTATCGCCTTCAACGGAAAGTTCGCTTGCGAAGGTCGCTTGTGACCAGCCAAGGAGTGCCGCGAGCATTTGGCCCGTTGCGTTCATGTCGTTGTCGATGGCTTGTTTGCCTGCAATCACGAGGCCGGGAGCCTCTTCGGCAATAACTGCCTTGAGAAGTTTCGCAACCGCGAGAGGTTCGATGTCTGTTGTCGCTTCGTCAGTTGCAACGATTAAAATCGCCCGATCAGCGCCCATGGCAAGTGCCGTGCGGAGTTCCTTTTGTGCGTCTTTCACACCAATGGAGACAACAACAACTTCGTCAGCTTTTCCGGCCTCTTTCAAGCGGATAGCTTCTTCGACGGCTATCTCGTCAAATGGGTTCAGAGACATTTTTACATTGGCGAGATCGACGCCGCTGCCATCCGCTTTGACACGAACTTTCACGTTATAATCGATCACACGTTTGACCGGTACTAGGACCTTCATAGTGCGTATTCCCTTAGTTTCAATGATCGCAAAAATGCGAACCTAACAAGCTCTCGATTTTATCTAGCCTTTTGGGGCGACAGAAAATAGAGCAAAATCGACGGTCTATCCCATGGGACGCGGCGTTTTTTCGATGTTGGCGCTAACGGTTTGCCCCAGGAACCCAAAGCACATCATTCGCGCCGTTTTTATTTGCGGCACGTGAGGCCACGAAAAACCAGTCTGACAAACGGTTTAGATATTTCACAGCCGCAGGGTTTACAGATTCGAGACTCGCAAGTTCAACTGTGAGGCGTTCGGCGCGGCGGGATACCGTTCGCGACAAGTGAAGTTGTGCTGCGAGGGGTGTTCCTCCGGGTAAAACAAAGCTGCGCAATGGCGGAATATGTGCATTCATGGCGTCAATCTCGGCCTCAAGCCGGTCGACTTGCGCATTGTTCATCCGAAGGGGGGGGTATTCCGCCGTTGCGTCTGATTCCAAATCTGGGCGGCAAAGATCGGCCCCTAGATCGAATAGATCGTTTTGAATCCGTGCAAGTTGTACGTCCATTTCGCCTTCGGCGTGGAGCCGTGCAAGCCCGACGGTCGCATTGGTTTCATCGACCGTTCCATATGCATTTACGCGCGCATCGTATTTATCGACGCGAGTTCCATTCCCCAGTGCGGTTTGACCAGCGTCACCCGTGCGGGTGTAGATTTTGTTGAGAACAACCATTTCGCCCCCTAACGCCGCAAAAGAACGTAAATGACGATTAATATTACGGCCCCAAGCTGTGCCCCCACACGATACCGCATGATACGATTGGCGTGTTTGCGATTGAACTCGCCGCCGGACATAAAGCCAACCAGGCCGACGATAAGTATGCCCAAGACGAGCAAAATGGCCGCAACGACCAATAGAAAAAGCGGATCCGAGTTCATGAAATTTCCTTTCGGTTTTGTCCAGACTTACGGGCATTTATAGGGGCTGCAAGGTCAAATCGCGGTGTGCGACTATTGCGCACCCTAGAACTTGGCTAAGACCTTATCCAACATTCGTGTCGATGTAACGCGTTTCAGCAAGCCCATCACATAAGTCGGGGTTGTTACATAGTATCGAGGCTTGGGGCGCGGGCTTTCGAGGGCATGAATGAGTTTTTTTGTGACTGCCGATGCAGGCAACTCAAACGTATCTGGTTTCTTATCTGCATAAAGCCGTTTTGTAAGTTGCGCATACTGAGCTTTGCGTGGCGAGTTTTCAGTGTCGATGTGACGTTCAAAATGCGCAATAGAGTTTTGCCGTATTTTCGACTTGATCGGACCGGGTTCAATCAAGATGATTTTGATCGGAGTGTCCCGCATCTCTAATCGTAGCGTGTCGGTAAGCCCCTCCATCGCGTGTTTCGTGGCATTATACGCGCCTCGCCAACGCATGGGGGCAAAGCCAAGTATTGAACTGCAATTGACAATTCTTCCGTGCCCCTGTGCGCGCATGATTTTGATAACTTGGCACGTAAGATCATGATACCCAAAGAGATTAACTTCAAATATTTCCCGAAGTGCGGCGCGGGGTAGGTCTTCAACTGCGCCCGGCACAGCAAAGGCTCCGTTGTTATATAAGGCGTCAAGCGTGCCTCCGGTGCGCGAAAGGCATTCGGCAAGCGCCGCCTCGATATTGGCCTCGTCGGCGTAATCCAGCGGGAAACTTTCCAGCCCCTCGGCGCGAAGGCGTTCGCAGTCTTTTTCTTGGCGACACGTAGCAAAAACACGCCATCCTCGGTTTTTGAGGCCGTGGGCCGCGTCATATCCGATGCCGCTAGAGCAGCCGGTAATGAGGATGGATTTGCTGGGCATATTTTTCTTTCGCGCGATGTGTGTCTGAGTGATCACCTTTGAGGCATGAAAAAACAAGGGTAATTGCGCGCACAGTTCGTGGTGCAAAATTTTGCAGGAAGCGACCTAGTTCTTGTGCGCACCAATTCTCGGCGTTATCACCGTTTTATGAGCAAAGAAAACGACCCCTCCGACATCGAACCTGTGGAAATAGCTGAGCCGTTGCGCCGCGCAATTGGGGACCGCTACCTGACCTATGCGCTTTCGACGATTATGCATCGTGCGTTACCCGATGCGCGTGACGGGCTGAAGCCTGTGCACCGACGCATTCTTTATGCGATGAATCGGCTGCGTCTGAATTCGACGGGGGGGTATTTGAAGTCGGCCAAAATTTCGGGCGACACAATGGGGGATTTCCACCCTCACGGCGACATGGCGATTTACGACGCCATGGCCCGTTTGGCGCAGGACTTCAACGTGCGCTATCCACTGGTGGATGGCCAAGGGAATTTCGGTAATATCGACGGCGACAATCCAGCGGCCAGTCGGTACACCGAGGCGCGTATGACGTTTGTCGCGGAAGCGATGCTTGAGGGATTGAACGAAAACTCCGTTGATTTTCGGGATAATTATGACGGGCGCCTAACGGAGCCAACGGTGCTTCCTGCGACTTTCCCAAATCTGTTGGCTAATGGGTCAACGGGGATCGCCGTTGGTATGGCCACCAACATTCCACCCCACAATGTTGTTGAACTTGTTGACGCGTGTTTGCATCTGATCAAAACGCCCGATGCGCGGGACGAGACCTTGGTGAACTTTGTGCCCGGTCCAGATTTCCCGACGGGCGGCATCATTGTAGAGCCGCGCGAAAACATCGTCGAGGCGTATCGCACAGGGCGGGGTTCGTTCCGACTGCGGTGTAAATATGAAGTTGAGGATTTGGGGCGCGGCACGTGGCAAATTGTTGTCACCGAGATTCCTTATCAGGTTCAGAAAAGTAAATTGATCGAGAAACTGGCTGAAGTCATTCAGCTTAAGAAAGTGCCGATTCTTGGGGATGTGCGGGACGAAAGCGCCGAAGATGTGCGCATCGTTCTAGAGCCGAAATCAAAGAATGTAATACCTGAAGTTTTGATGAACACCCTGTATCGCAACAGCGATCTTGAGGTGCGGTTTAGCATGAATATGAACGTGCTGATCGATGGTTTGACGCCGAAGGTTTGCAGCCTCAAAGAGGTTCTGCGGGCGTTTTTGGATCACCGTCGTGATGTGCTTATGCGGCGCAGCCAGTACCGGTTGGAGCAAATCGATCACCGCCTAGAGGTGCTCGCAGGGTACATTATTGCGTTCCTCAATCTTGATCGCATCATCGAAATCATTCGTTTTGAGGATCATCCACGCGCCGTGATGATGCAAGAGTTTGCACTGACTGAAGTTCAGGCTGAAGCCATTTTGAACATGCGTTTGCGCAGCTTGCGAAAGCTGGAAGAACTTGAACTCAAAAAAGAGAATGACGCCCTAACTCTGGAACGAGCGGGTCTCGTCGAATTGATGGGAAGCGAAGATCTCCAGTGGTCAAAAATTTCCGAACAGTTGCGGGAAACCAAGAAGAAATTTGGCAAGAATTTTGAAGGCGGCGCACGTCGTACTCAATTCGCCGAGGCGCTTGAAGTCGAAGACGTGCCGATCGAAGCCATGATTGAGCGTGAACCGATCACCGTTGTCTGCTCCAAAATGGGATGGATCCGCGCGATGTCGGGTCATATTGATCTCACACGCGAGTTGAAATTCAAAGACGGTGACGGCCCCCGCTTTGCCTTCCATGCTGAAACGACTGATCGCCTGCTTTTGCTCGGTGCCAATGGCCGTTTCTTTACCATGGGGGCGAGTACGCTACCAGGTGGGCGCGGCATGGGTGAGCCGGTCCGTCTGATGGTCGACCTTGCCAACGAAAGCGAAATTGTCGACCTGTTTATCCACGTTCCGAACCGCAAGCTTTTGATCGCCTCCTCGGCGGGCGATGGGTTTGTTGCGCCTGAAAATGAGGTGATTGCGCAAACTCGAAGCGGCAAACAGGTGCTCAATGTGCGCGGCGATGTGACGGCCATTGTTTGCCTGCCGATTAACGGCGATCACGTTGCAACCGTTGGCGATAATCATAAAATGCTGGTGTTTGCTGTGGATGAACTGCCCGAAATGGGACGCGGTAAAGGTGTGCGTCTCCAGAAATTCAAGGATGGTGGCCTAAGCGATGCGCGCGCGTTCAATATTGCGGACGGCCTGACGTGGCATGATCCTGCGGGGCGTACGCGGACCGTGACCGAGCTTGCAGATTGGTTGGGCAAGCGTGCCGCGACCGGACGGATGGCGCCGCGTGGCTTCCCACACGACAATAAATTTACCTAAGCTTGCGGTCAAATACTCCAAGGGGATCAAGACTATCCTTGAATAAGCGGCGCTGAAGCCACATTTAGGCATCAAGGGGAAAGTATGAAACGAAACGCTTGATTTATCCTGCGTAAAATCATACTTCACCCGCGATGTAATGTGGGGTCGGTTCCGGCCCCCTTGTTTAAGGATGAGGCTTTCATGGGTAAGGAAAAATTCCAACGTAACAAACCGCATTGTAACATTGGTACAATCGGCCACGTTGACCACGGTAAGACGACTTTGACAGCTGCGATTACGAAGCAGTTTTCGGACAACTT
>NZ_JBGFCF010000014.1:0-131987 GCF_041205445.1 Falsihalocynthiibacter sp. CO-5D18
GGCGTAGGATCGCAAGAATTTGGGGTTCACTATATCTCGTCATCTTCATCAAAAATCTCCTCAGATATCTTGCCGAGAAAATTCTACTTTTGAACACCACTAATTTTAGGGGGGATTACCAGCCCAGCCCGTCACATCCGATCTACTTCAAGTTGAAATCCAGCAAAATAAAAAATAGTTGTGTACATTAGTGTCTGAAACTTAGGGAGAGGTTTACTAGGTTCACAGCCAGACTAGAAGAATTGTTGGGAATTGGAGAAATATGAGCGCGAATTTTGAAGCAAGGACAGTGCTGCCCGCCCAGATTGAACACCGATATTAATGCTATTAAGTTGAGAGCGGACTAGAAACTGTTGAATTAAATCTTCTTGTTTCTCCGGGTCGGAAAATTGTGTTAGGTCACTGGAACCAAATAATCTTTCCGCTCTATCTTGAAAAACTTCAAGCTGCCTATCAAGATCCAAAGCACCAAACGAAGACGGTAAGTTGAACACAGTGTCAAAAACGCTGCGCAAAGGCGGATTTCCCATTACGGTAAACCATTTACTGTTTGAGGTCATGTCATCATTGGCTATGTCGGTCAGATCTCTTTGAACCGTTAAAGCTAAACGCATACTATCGTTTGCCTGCCCAACGGCCACTTCAAACTGGCGTCCTTTATACGCCTTAACAATTTTGTCTCCAAAGTCGGAGAGTTTTGACCTAGGAGTTCCAAGATCAAAGCCAAAGGCTACCGTCATTTCTAAATAGCGCTTGTCGCTAAGGCGATGCGCAAAAGCGTCTTCCAAAAGTGAACCTTCCACCAGTACTTTCTCAACAAATGCTTTATTTGGCAAATCAGCATCGAGTCCAAACGCTCCGAGGGCAACCTTCAAAAGAGTCCGGTCTTTGACCAATTCTTTGGCCGTTGAAATTTTCGAAATATTTTCCTTGAAGTATTCTACTTCTCTTGAAATCAGTTGGGAATTATCATGCACTTCTTGTTGAGATTCTCTTGTGCGAGTCAAGAATGTCCATCCAGCATATCCCGAGAGAGGAATAAGAGCTTGGAAGGTCATAATAGTTCTGCGGCGGCCATCAACCGCTCTTCGCGCGGAAGAAGTGTGCGAAGTAGCTTTAATGCTTGGTAGTATTGCTCTTCTATCACTGCATCAGTCGCTGCTGTTAGTTGATCTCGACTATCTAAATCCACAAGGACTTGGCTCAATTGCTCGATCCCCCGCAGCATTTGGATTTTGGCTTCGCTTTTGTCCGCATCACCGGACAAAACCAGTTGTGCAATATAGCACACACGACGGACAGGTGTGTTTACTTCCTCTGGATGTATTGCGTCTCGTAAGCGTAAAATATTAGCGTTTGGTGTAACAATTGAAAGGCGCGAGCGCCGATCTCCGTTTTCGATTACCGCTCCATTAATTAAGACACGCTCTTTTGGACCCAATTTCAATACCAGACCACTCATTTCGCCACCGCCCCGGCTCTTAACCCACGCATTATTGAGGAGTTGACGTCTACCAAGACTTCGGCCGACGCCTCGTCTTTAAGAATTCGGCGGGTGTGGAAATTCGTGAACTCTGCTAAATAGAAAATTCGGGCGCGCAACTCTTCTGGTAGTGCATTACTTTCCTCAGAAACGTCTGAGGCGAGAATTGTCCAAAGCTGTCGATTTTGATGCAAAGCCATGGCGAGCTCCCTAAAACCCTGTTTACCTTTGGCTTCTGCAACCTTTAAGGCGTGGGTTATGCGAGCAAACGCCTCGTATTCAATTCCACGTGAAGTTCGAGTTGTCTTTTGGGTTGAGCCGTAAGCCGTCTTGGCCTGATGTAATGCGTTCACTGTGAGTCCTTCCAGGAAATAGCACAATAAAATTAAATTTGTGTCCGGAGCGCCTTTCCGGCGCTCCGGTTTTTATCGGCTTAGCGGAAGAGTGAGAGGATCGATTGAGGTGCCTGGTTTGCGATGGACAAAGACTGAACAGCCAATTGTTGCTGTGTTTGAAGTGCCGTCAGACGTGCAGACACTTCCTCCATATCCGCATCAACTAGTGTGCCAATGCCCGATTTTAAAGAATCGGTCAGCTTTCCGATGAAGTCGCTTTGGTTTTCAATTCGTGACTGTGTAGAACCAAAATTAGCTCCGGCGTCGATCGAGGATTGGATCAAGTTTTCAATGCTATCTAACGCTGCATTAGCGCCTGCATTCGTACGAACATCAATTTTGTCCAAGCCGAAAAGGCCACCCGAGGCTTTGCCACCAGCATTGCCAGCGGTCGAAAATGCAAGAGACGCCGATCCAGTTCCGTCATTGTCAACTTGAAGACTCCAAGCCTTGGTCGTTGCATCCTGGACAACTTTGGTCGTTACGCCAGCAATACTGCCGCCATCAATCGCGGTTTTAAGCCCTTTGGCTACGTCTTCCATCGACTCGTCTTTTCCGGCGATATAGTTGTAAGAATTGGAACCTACAGTTACTTTGTATCCATCGCCATCTGCGACAGCGGCCACAGTCGATAAGTCAATTTTCTCTGAACGTTGAGCAATCGTACTGTCCGAGGCTGTGTTGGTGCCGGTCGGACCAGCTCCATTTACAGCTGTAATGTCTGAAGAACCGTCTCCTGCCGTAGTCGCTGTCGACTTAACATTCATACCTTCAAACGCCCGCGTTGAGCTAATCGTTAGTACACCCGCGGTGTTTGAAGCCGTAACGCCCTCTAGACCTAGACCATTAATTGCACCGGCAAAATACGACGCAACGTCTGTGACGTCTGTTCCTGTTGCCGTAAAGCTAAGATCAACCCCCGCAACAGTTAATTGCGCTGTGTCAGCAGCTGCCCACGTATCCGCATAGGTAACAACTGCAGTGTTTGCTGCGGAAGCTACTGCAGTAGCGCTATCTGCAACAACGGCATTGGCGGCAATTGAAGTACCCGTTCCAAATGTACCCGCAGTCGTAGTTTGATCTTGACGTGAAACTTTAATATTTGTGGCTGTTACTGAACCATCGCTCGATCGATCAAGTGAAGACAAAACGTTGACGTCCTCAGTACCTTGAACCAAATTCAAACCATTAAACTGGGCCGCCCCAACAACTGCCGTAATCTGATCACGAAGAGCCGAGATATCCGTTTGGATTTTTGTTCGGTCTACATTCTCTTCTTGAGCGGCAACAATTTTACCTTTGATGTCTGTTAGGAGGTCCGTCACGGTCTCAGAGGCTTGTCTCGCAACTGCCACAGTCGATTCACCTAGCGATAGACTGTCGGAAATCGCCTTAAACCCACTCACATCCGCCTCCATCACTTTTGAAATTGCCCAAACTGCAGAATTATCCTTGGCCGAAGACACGGATTTACCAGTGGAAATTTCGTTTTGCGTAGTCGCCATGCTGGCGTTTACACCTTTTAGCGTTTGAAGCGCGACCATCGCGCCTGTGTTTGTCAGAATGCTGGACATCGTGTTTTCCTAATTCCTAAGACGCTTTTGCGCCGGTTTTCATTTCGCACCGACTAAGGCGCAGCTGATGTCATTCTGACATTTACGACGGTCATATTATTTCTCGCCGCATCATCCCGCTTGGAGATGTTCATCCAAACTGAAGGACAAAACCTAAGAGAACCCTAAGTGTGCAGTCTAAGTTTTGTAGAATTTTACTAAAATTTGGAGTTTCATCATCTGACACGAGCGCAACAGATTCTATCGGGCGCATCAGCTTGCGTACGGCAGGCAATCCGAACCTGGAACTTGCTGGAAAACTTCAATTTCGAAGGTCTGTGAATTGACGTGGATTTCTCATTACCCACAGAGCGCGTCGTCCAGAGCTTAAACCAAATCATTGAGTGGCGTGGAAAACCTCGAAGCATACGCGCCGACAATGACCCATAAAACGCTCATATTGAGTGTTACAATCGCTCTGGACTTACAACAACGAGCTCCCCAACTGGGCATCGGTGGCATAACCCCCGCAATAAAACTGAAAGCAGCCAAATAAAATCTACGGCTGAGCTTCATTAAAAATAGGAAGATCACCGTATTCCTTACACTTTATAAACGGTTTCCGGATAATTTTCATTAAACAATTTCTGGAAGTGCTGTCTCAATGATGATCATGACGTCCCTGATTTTTTCAACTCGGAGAATGCGAGTGCAACGGCTGTTTGGGATAGAAGATCTCACCAATTGCTTTGCAACTCCAGTACTTAAAATAGACTCCAATCTTAAGTCTACAGGCGTCACTGCAACGCATTTTTTATCGATACACCAAATCAAGCCGATTTATTTCTGCTTGAAAAAAGCTGAGCACACTTTCTCGATTGGTCTGTCGAAAACTACCTAATAAAATTGAAGAAAGTTAGTTCCAGAATGGAAACAAAGCTATCAGTTTCGAACCTATTTAGCCCCACTGTATTACTAGCATTGGTGCTGATGGCTATCATCGTCATGATGATTTTACCGGTGCCAGCATGGATTCTGGACATAGGCCTTGCGACGTCCTTTGCACTCGCTATTCTCATGTTCACGGTCACGCTATTTATTGAACGCCCGTTAGATTTCTCGGCATTCCCCACCGTGTTGCTCGCGTCGCTGATGTTGCGATTGTCACTAAATGTTTCGTCAACCAAACTGATCATTGGACAGGGGCATACGGGACCAGGTGCCGCGGGAGATGTTATTCAGGGCTTCGCTAGTTTCGTTATGGGTGGAAGTGTTTTTTTGGGCCTCGTGGTCTTTGGCGTACTTCTCATTGTAAATTTTGTCGTGATCACCAAGGGTGCTGGGAGGATGGCGGAAGTTGGAGCGCGTTTTGCCCTTGATGCGATGCCCGGAAAACAACTCGCAATTGATGCCGACATGTCCGCCGGAGCCATCGACCACAATGAAGCTAAGGAGCGGCGCGAAAAAGATCAGGCTGAAATGACGTTCTTCGGGTCCCTAGACGGTGCCTCAAAGTTTGTAAAAGGCGACGCAATCGCTGGGCTTCTTATTACCCTCCTCAATTTGGTTATGGGTTTGATTATCGGCGTCGCAATTCACGACATGCCAATTGGTCGGGCCTTTGAAACATATGCCATCCTAACCATTGGGGACGGCCTCGTTTCTCAGATTCCAGCGGTAATTATATCGATCGCATCCGCGTTGCTTTTGGCACGTGGAGGCACAACAGGTTCGACGGATTTGGCGATGGTCGCGCAACTCGGAAGGCACCCTGCTGCCTTGGGAACCGTGGCCGTATTGATGGCGCTTTTCGCGCTCGTTCCAGGACTTCCGTTTTTACCGTTTATCGCCGGCGCTCTTACTTTGGGGTACTGCTCTTGGCTGGTTCATAAACGTTTGGCCAAAGAGAAGAAAACCGAGACGGCAGTTACCGAAAATGCGCTTCCCAAAACGGAAAAGAAACCCATCGGAGACACTTTGGATCTGGACGACATCCACGTCGAATTTTCGCCCGATCTCATTAATATGATTTTGGATCCGGCGACAGGTTTGGATGCCAGAATTGAGAATATGCGCACGCATGTGGCCACCGAATACGGGCTGATTCTGCCCGAAATCCGTTTGACAGACGAGGCTTCATTGCCAGCTGGCTCGTATATCATTCGCGTCCAAGGAGTCGAGCAGGCAAGAGACGTGCTGCACCCTGAAAAAGTTTTGGCGCTGATGCTTGATGGTGGGGATTCTCTTCCATCGGGGGAGGATGTTAGCGAGCCTGTTTACGGGGCTCCCGCGCGATGGATCGCACAAGAGGACCAAGACGAGGCGGCTCTATCTGGGTCCACAATTGTGAACTCAAGCGAGGTTCTTGCAACGCACTTGCTTGAAGTCATTAAGCGAAACTTCCCGCGGCTCTTAACGTTGAAGGCTTTGCGCAAAATTCTAGCTGCTTTGACAAACTTGTCCGACGAAAACCGCGCTGCTGCCAATCGGCAAATGTTAGATGAACTTGTTCCTGAGAAGGTTCCAGTAGATCTGCTTTTAAATGTCATGCGGCTCCTCTTGGAGGAGCAAGTTTCCGTGCGAAATTTACCGCTTATTCTTGAGGCGACTGCCGAGGCAAGACCAATTTATCCAAGCGCCGAAGGAATATGCGAACATGTTCGACAGCGGTTAGGCTTCCAACTGGTCGCTGATATCAAGCGAGCCGATGGCACAATCCCATTGATTCAATTGGCGCCTGAGTGGGAAGCGTCTTTCAATCTGTACCAAATGGTTGGGGATCGCGGTCAGGTGGATGTGGCGCTCCCCCCGCTTGAGTTCAATAAATTGGCGGACGGCGTTGCTGATCGCATTGCGCGGGCTGCGGAGGCGGGAACCTATCCCGCAATCGTAACCTCTCGGCTCAGGAGACGCTTTATCCGCACTGTGCTGTCGGCCAAGGGGATCAGCAATCCTGTCCTGTCGTTCGAAGAAATTGGGACGGATGCGCGCCCTGCACTCGTAGGTTTCGTGCCTTTATGAATGAAGCAATGGAACTCATCAGTGGCTGGGGAAAAGACGAACTCACGTCCTTCTTTTTCGTTTTTCTGCGTGTAGGAGCAGCACTTTCCCTTCTTCCAGCGTTCGGTGAACAATCCATTCCACAGCGTGTTCGCCTAGGCCTAGCCATTGCTTTTACAGCCGTTGTCTATCCCGCGGTTTCAGTGGAAATTCGTGCGTATACTATGGCTGAAGGCCAAGCTTGGGGAGGATATGCGAGTGAGATTCTCGTCGGTTTGATACTGGGCTTGGGGCTAAGATTGTTTGTTTTTTCTTTGCAAATGGCGGGATCAATTGCAGCGCAGGCAACTTCGCTGTCGCAAATATTGGGATCTGCACAGGCTGAGCCAACGGCCGCAATCGGACAATTGCTACTTATGGCGGGCCTCGCGCTGGCCGTGATGAATGGGCTCCACATCAGAATTGCCGAGGCTTTCATCCTTTCCTATAACGTCTTCGGTCCTGGGGACGTTCCCCAAGCAAGCGATGTTTCTCAATGGGGCGTCGCCCGAATTGCAAGCGCCTTTTCCCTCGCGTTTTCCCTCGCCGCGCCGTTTGTCATTGCTTCTCTTGTTTATAATGTCGCGCTCGGGGTTATCAACCGCGCCATGCCTCAGTTGATGGTTGCAATGGTCGGCGCACCCGCGATCACCCTTGGAGGCATGGCCCTTCTTTTGATTGTTGCTCCGGTTCTATTGGCGGTGTGGTGGGACGAACTGTCGGTATTTCTTCAAGCACCATTTGGTGTGATGAAATGAGTGACGACGATGACGACGACAAGCAACACGAACCGACGCAAAAGAAATTGGATGATGCGCGCAAAAAGGGTGAGGTACCAAAATCGACCGACCTCATGACTGCCGCAGGCTATGGTGGATTTCTCGTCGCCGCCTATGCGGTTGGAAGCAGCAGCATGAAGGACATGGGGCAATTGTTGGCGAGTATTATCGGCCAATCAGATAGAATTGCCCCGACGCTTTTTGAAGGCAATGGCCTTCCTGTGACGGGAAGCATTATGATGTCGACCCTTAAAATTATGTCGCCGTGGTTCGCACTACCTAGCTTGCTTGTAATTGTAATGATTGTAGCCCAGAAAAGTTTTGTCGTGGCCCCCGACAAACTTGCACCGAAATTGTCGCGAATTTCGCCCATCTCTAACGCCAAAAATAAGTTCGGGCGCGCGGGTATTTTTGAGTTCTTTAAAAGCTTTGTAAAACTTGGAATATATGGCGTCGTTCTGGGTGTGTTTCTATATCAAAATGTTCTCACCATTGTTGCCACGGTCCATATGACACCCGCAATGGCCACAACGGTATTACTGGAACTGGTGATGAAGTTCTTCTTCATCGTCCTCATTATTGCTACAACCCTTGGGGTTTTGGATTTTCTGTTTCAGTATCAAGAGCACATGCGCAAAAACCGAATGTCGCACAAGGATATGAAAGACGAACACAAAAACAGCGAAGGCGACCCGCATGTGAAGCAGAAGCGGCGCCAAAAGGGCTATGAAATTGCCATGAGCCAAATGATGTCGGACGTTGGGAAAGCTGATGTCATCATTGTTAACCCGACCCATTATGCGGTTGCTTTAAAGTGGGATCGTGCCAATGGCGGCGCCCCAATTTGTGTTGCAAAAGGGGTTGATGAAGTTGCCGCAACCATAAGGGAACTAGCGAGCGAGCATGGCGTCCCCATTCACAGTGATCCCCCCACGGCACGTGCCATTTTTGCAGTTGTGGAAATTGGCCATGAAATTCATGCAACACATTATCAAGCCGTCGCCGCTGCAATCCGCTTCGCCGAAAAAATACGCAAGAAGGCACGCGGTTACGGGGTGAAACCGTTTGGATAAACGCCTTAAAAACCTGAAAAACCTTTCAGCGACCCTGCTGGATATCGAATTGTTCAAGCTAAAAAAAATTTCGGCAGATCAGCAGCGGCTTTCGGATGAAATCCTTAGAATTCGAGAGTCTAAAAGCCAACAAGCGGTTACTTTGACAGAGGCAAACGGAATGGATCCGTCCCTGCTTGCGGGCGCTTTTTCCAAATGGGAGGAGTGGTGTACTCAAAAATCAATGAGCCTAAACCAAGAGCAAGCAGTTTTGCGGGTGGAGATGGAAAAACAACGAAAGAAAACACAGGAGATGTTTGGCAGGTCCGAAGCCGTGAAGGAACTTATGAAGCGCGACACAAATATGGCCAAGAAGAAAATGAGGCTCTGATATTATCACAAAACCTCGGCTATAGTTTGTCTAATGATATAGGGAAGTACGGGGATTTTGGAACGTTCTACCGTAGCGAAGCCTGTTGGATAAACAAATAGTACTGTTATTATCGTCGATATATTCTCGTTCGGATTGAAATTCCTACCATCTTGATTTATGCCCTAATAAGCAGCGCTTGGTGGCATTCTCAAAATCGTTTTTGGAGTGTCATGAGCATTTCAAAAACTTGTGGCACTCAATCGTTTGGTGCGCTCATCTCCGAAAAACGCAAAAAGGTTTAAATCGATGTCAGATAAAAAACGCCTCGACATATTGTATACCATTGTAGACGAAGCTCCCCAGCTCGCTAGCGTCTCACTCCTGCCCATCATTCAATCCTTTGCTTCGGCAGTCGGCGTCACCGTCGGTACCCGAGATATTTCCCTGGCGGGTAGAATTTTGGCGACGGTTCCTGAGTTTCTTACCGAGGAGCAACGCCAGTCTGACGACCTTGCCGTATTAGGTGAACTTGTAAAAACTCCCGAAGCCAATGTGATCAAACTACCCAACGTTTCGGCATCTATTCCCCAACTGTCTGCTGCGATTTCCGAGTTGCAAGCGCAAGGTTTTGCCGTTCCAAATTACCCTGAAAACCCCCAAACTGAAGCGGAAAAATCCCTTCAGGCGCGCTATGACGCGATTAAAGGGAGTGCGGTTAATCCTGTTTTGCGGGAAGGCAACTCTGATCGTCGGTCCGCACGGGCTGTAAAAAACTATGCGATGAAAAATCCACATTCGATGGGTGCATGGGCCTCCACATCCAAAACCCACGTCGCTTCAATGCCCGGGAATGATTTCTACGCCAATGAAAAATCGGCAACGATTTCAGCGGCTCAAGCTGGCAAGGCGAAAATAGAATTTGTTGATAACGCAGGTAAAGTGTCCCTGCTGAAAGGTGATCTCAATCTTCTCGAAGGCACGGTCGTAGACGCGACTTTCATGAGCGCAACTGCATTGCGTGCCTTTATCCGCAATGAAATAGTCGACGCGGCGGCGCAAGGCGTCCTGTTCTCCGTTCATCTCAAAGCAACGATGATGAAGGTTTCGGACCCTATCATTTTCGGTCATTTTGTTTACGTTTACCTTGAAGATGTATTCACCAAGCACGCTGATGTTTTGGCGGAATTGGGTGCAAATCCGAATAATGGAATCGGTGATCTATTGGCAAAAATCGACGGCCTCCCCGCCGACAAAAAGGCCGAGATTGCTGCTGATATTGAGGCGAGTATGGCTGCGAAACCACCGCTTTACATGGTGGATTCCGATAAAGGCATCACCAACCTTCACGTTTCCTCTGACGTGATCATCGACGCATCGCTTCCGGCACTCATCCGTGCGGGAGGCAAAGGCTGGGGTCCTGATGGCAAGGCCGCAGACACTAAATGCGTGGTTCCCGACAATTGCTATGCCAGTATTTATGACGAAACGATCAACTATTTCAAAGAGACGGGCGCCTTAGACCCGACCACATCGGGTAGCGTTTCCAACGTCGGTCTCATGGCCCAGAAAGCCGAGGAATACGGCTCGCATCCAACAACATTCGAAGCGCCTTCTAATGGTACAATTCGCTATGTTTTGGCCAACGGGGAAGTCTTGCATTCCCATGACGTAGGGGCCGGCGACATTTGGCGTTCGTCTTCTGCGAATGCCGCTCCGATCAAAGATTGGGTAAAACTGGGCATTAGCCGTCAGAAAGCAACGGGTTCTGCAGCTGTGTTTTGGTTAGATGAAAACCGAGCTCATGATGCTCAGTTGATCCAAGCGGTCAAAGCAATCCTAACCGAAGAGGGCGCCAATGATTTAGGCCTTCAGATCATGGCCCCACGCGAAGCAACGCGTTATAGCCTTGAGCTTATTCGTCAGGGTAAGGACGTGATTTCGATCACGGGGAACGTCTTGCGCGACTATCTCACCGACCTTTTCCCAATCCTAGAGTTGGGAACGTCAGCAAAAATGCTCTCGATCGTTAAGTTGATGAACGGTGGCGGTATGTTCGAAACGGGTGCTGGCGGTTCTGCTCCGAAACACGTTCAGCAACTGGTGTCTGAAGGGCACTTACGTTGGGATTCTCTTGGCGAATTCTGCGCACTTGGTGAATCTTTGACGTTCCTTGCCGAGAGTAAGGGCGATCCTAGAGTTGCTGTTTTGGGCCGCGCTGTAGATGACGCAACTGAAAAACTTTTGGACACGGGCAAATCTCCTGGCCGTAAAGTGGGTCAACTTGACAACCGCGATAGCCATTACTTCTTTGCCTTATATTGGGCAGAAGCTTTGGCTGCTCAAACCGACGATGCCGACCTTGCTGCGCATTTCGCGCCAATCGCGGCGGAATTGGCGGCAAAACAGGATGTGATTCTGGCTGAGCTGTCCGCAACACAGGGTCAGGCTGCTGATCTAGGCGGCTACTATCACACGGAACTTGAAAAGACTGTGGCCGTAATGCGCCCAAGCGCGACATTTAACGCGATTGTTGGATAAGTGAAAATTCGGTTGGCCATCTCATTGGCCAACCGATCCTTGTTCCTGTTTGACTCAGCTTAGTCCGCTGCGGGCAATGTATTTAGCCAAGTCGAGGATGAGCTGACCACGTGCCAATGCGATGGCTTGCGGTCCCCCGTTTGGGTCAAAAGAAACGGCCAGTTCAAAGAGACCTGAGCGTTCGCGGCCACCATCACTCACCCCGACGAAATACTGACCCGCTGCATGATATTGCCCGTCACCCCGTGCAATTAGGCTTTCAAAGCGAACTTCTAGTCGAGCATCGGGAAAAGCCTCAAGCGGCCATGGCGACGATGCCACCCGCGCACCTGTTAGCTTCGAAAGCGCGCGAGAGAGTTCCATAGCAACGGCACGTTCGGGGCTATCAGCCCAGAGTGCCCCACTCTCAGTTACCAATTTACCGCTCGCGTCCTGAAGTGCGATTTCATCGGCTGCGGCATAGGTTGGCAGAGATATTTCACGCACTTCTATGGAGCGAAACCCGATGCGTATCGATTCTGTAACAGCGGGCGGGGCGACGGAATATCGATCAGCAGGGCCTGAGCAGGCAGCAAGCGTTAAAGCGGTTATGGCAAGGGAAGTTCTGAAAAAACTCATGGTTATCGTCCTCGGATTAGGGCGCTGGGATTGCGTTCCAGCATGCGGGCCAGAGACGTCATCGCCGCTGCGGCTTTTGAAATGTCGCGCAGGGTCTCTTGGGCGTCGCGACTTAATACTTTTCCGCTGTTATACCCTGCGATTGTTGCGCTGGCTTCATTCAGAATGCGTTTGATACTGTCCACCAATGCCGGAAGATCTTTGGTGGAGGTTGCAACCGCATCCGCTGCTTGGCGAGCGGAGTCTAACGTTGCGTTGACATTGGTGACGCTTCCGCCTTCGCGCAACTCATTTAGGATCGTGCTTATTTCAGTCAGAGCAGCACCTAATTCTTGCGGTAGCGCACGAGTGGCGTCCGAGCTGATGAACTCATCGGCTGACTCAGTGAGGCGGGTAAGTTGGATTGTTAAGTCTTCAAGGGGCAGTTCTTCGGCCCTTACCGCGACGGCCTCTATTTGTGCAACCAACGCTGGTACACCTTTGACAGATTCCGTCACGCTGTTTGCCGCAGCCGCAGCGGCATCGACAGCCGCAACGAGCTGAGTTGCGAGTTTCTCTTTTTCCACTTCAGCGAGTAACGTTTCAAAGCGGACAATCGCGGCGTTGAGGGAGACTGGAATATTCTGAATATCTTTCGATGACACAAAATTTCTAACCTCAATCAATGTATCACTCACCTCTTTTGGTATTTCGCGCAAGTTTCCATCGGAAGCCACGGCCTCGGCACTATCGAGGAAATCAATGGCGCTGTGGAGGAGCTGCTCGATGGGCAGTTTGTTAATGCGGTCTAGCACACCCTCGACAGTACCTGCAGCATCTGTGATTTCGCTTTTCGTTGCCGGAATAACAGGCACGATGCCCTCACCAGTCAACATGACAGCTTTTGGCGCGTTATCGACCTGTAAAAGTTCGATTTTAAGGCCTCCCGTCAAGATACTGGTGGAAGCTAGACGCGCGCGCAAACCCTCCTGAACCCGTCGCGATAAGAACTCTAGCGCGGTCTTGGGCGACGCCTCGCCCTGCAACCCAAGGCGCGCGGGTTGGATCGACAGCACGGCATTCAGTCGTACGCGATTATCACCAAAAGTTTTTGCATCAATGATCCCCGAAACGCTCTGCACTTTGCCGATTTTCAGGCCATTGATTTCGACAGGCGCATCTACGGCGAGCCCCGAGATATTCTCTTCAAAGACCACACGCATTTCGACGGTCTCGACTTCGGCCCCAACGAAGAGATTGTTGCGTGCCGTTGCTTTGTCGGTGAAAACTTCGAAGACGGTCCCGCTGGCGACGGGTGAGCCATCGGAAACAAAAGTATCAAAGGTCACACCACCGCCTAAGAGGGTCGCAAGCGAGGAGAAATCAATCTTGGCGCCCGACGCACCAACCGAAAATGTAAATCCGGAGGTGTCCCAGAACCGTGTTGACGGCGTAATCAACTGGCTGTGCGGGTCATAAATGATGGCCTCGGCAATTGCATAACTTCCCTCGACCGAAATGCGTGCTTTTCCGATGCGCCCAACTTCTATCCCGCGAAATGTGATCGGGCTGTTGTCGGTCAAACTACCGCCAGACGTGGAGCGTACTGCGATTTCAAGACCTTCTTTCCCTTGCTGGGAAAGCGGCGGATCTACTAACCCTTTGAATTTTGTCCCCCTGGCACTGATCGTGCTGTCCCATGATCCTTCAATATAAACTCCGGACAAAACCGTATCCAAGCCGGTAACGCCACTGGCGCTCACTTCGGGCCTCACGACCCAGAAGTTTGAGGCGACATCCACAAAAGGCGCGATTTCTTTGTGTAAGCGCACAGAAACGATGACCGCAGCAAGGTCGGGTGCGAATTCAATACCTTCAACAACACCAACTGTAACATCGCGATACCGAAGCTCTGTTTTCTTTGCAGCAATGCCCGCACCGTTTTGAAACGCAATTTCAATCAATGGTCCACGGCTGTCATAGGCCTGCCATGCCACGCCGAGCGAGACCACTAGCGCCGCCAAGGGGATCACCCAGACAATTGAAGCGCGATCAAAAAAGGATTTCCGAGCCGGCTTGATAGCAACGGGAGGTGGGCGATCATTCATGTTTTGATGGCTTTCTGTTTGGCTTGGACATCCCAGATCATTCTGCTGTCAAAAGCTTGCGCGGATAGCATTGTAAAAATAACCGAGAGGGCAAAAAATAGGCTGGCACGACCAGGATTAATAGACGCGATCGTATTGAGTTGCACCAGAGAGGACATAATCGCAACGACAAAGATGTCGATCATTGACCATCGACCAATATACTCCACCATCTCGTAGACAAATTGGCGTTGGTGTTTCGTGACGTTGGACGTGCGATTCACAGAGAGAGCCAAAAAGGCAATGGCCATGAATTTTCCAACGGGGATGACCACACTGGCGAAAAGGATGATGAAAGCGACAGCAAAGGAACCGTGGTGCATTAGTTCAACCGCCCCATCAACAATCGTATTTTCTTGCGTAAAAACCAAAGTGCGGGTTTGCAGCATCGGATACACGTTTGCTGGTACATAGCACATAAGCCCAACCAGCCAGAGCGCCCAAACCCGCTGCATACTTTTCACGTCACGCGAGACAATTTTTTTGCCACATCGGCCGCACGCAGGTGTGCCCACAGGCCAAACCTGCGTACAGCGCGTACACGCCACAACTCCAAGGTCGTGCGCGCTCACGATGTCTAGGCCTTGTCCAGCGAGTTCCATACCGACCACCTACATACAAAATTATCTTGGAATATTGTTAATATCACCAAAGCTACAAACATCCAAAACGCGGGCCCAAATGAAACGTCCGCAATACCACTTATCTTGACCAACGCAACTGCACACCCGATTGCAAATATTTCTGCCATCGACCATGGCCGTAGGGCTTCCGACAGGCGAAAGGCGTGGACTGCTCCGCGGGCGGGCGGGCGGTCTAGCACAATTGGTACAAGCACATAGATTCCCAACAAGGCGCGCGTCAGGGGAATGACAATAATAAGCGAAGCCATGGCGAGAGACAGCGCAATGAGCAACCCGTGATTAAACGCAAAAACCGCATCTAGGATCGACATCGAGTTAGTCGTTCCAGCCGCATCTATCGTCAGGAATGGAAAAACAGTTGCTGCGATAATCAGGATGGCAATCGCAAGCGAAACAGCAATAATTTGCAGCCCTGCTTTGCGGCGGGGTGTAATCAGGTCAGCTCCGCAGCGGCCGCACGACGCCTTTTCCCCATTCTCCGGACGGCGCAACGTATAAACCGCATCACAATGCGGGCAAACAATCAAGTCGCTAAGGGGAATCGCAGGCGCTTCAGACATCAAACATAATTATCCTAATTCGAGTGCAGACTACAGAGCGCCCATTCTATTTCTAAATTCCACCGCAAATGCTTCGGTGTTTGGATGCCGCCCTAGTCCTCAAGACCCAAAACTGAATCCGCATTTGCACGACGGTAATTCACAAACGTTTTCGCACTCAAAACAACAAAAAACGTATCCATATCGATAAGTATATAGCCTTCTTCTAAAAGTGCCCGCGAAAGGCTCTGAATATCTTCGGGATACAATCGCTTACGGTCTAGCATATCGCGCAAAACTTTTGAGGCAATTCGATAACGCCCAGAGTCTTTACCGCCAAAACTGGTAAGGTAAAGTGCGCTGAGCTGTTTGGCTGTGTGTTCAAAATTATTCATATCGAATTTATATAAGGTAAATAAATTTTGTCTATAGACAAATAAATACATCCATTTATAGGGAGGCAAGGAGATTTTCCATGACTATGAACCCAGAACAGATCGACCAACCCATCGAAGTTTCAGACGCACTGTATAGTGCGGTCGAAAGCGGTGATGCTATTGCGTTGCAAAACCTCCTAGAACCATTGTCTCTCGCGGAAGCCTTGCGCGAAATTTTACAAATGGATTCCGCTGGGCGTGCGACTGTTCTGTCCCTTATCTCCGCAGAGCTTGCGGCGGCAATCATTGAGGAAGCGCCCCACGAAACGGGTGCCGACCTCATGGAGACCCTTGAGGTTCTGCGCGCCTACGAGATTATGGAGGAGTTGGACTCCGACATTCAGGCCGACCTTATTGGTGACATGCAATACGAAGATGCCGAAGCGATCTTGCAGCAGATGGATGCTGAAGACGCTGCGGATGTTCGTCGCCTAGTCGATTACGAAGATGACACTGCCGGTGGTCTAATGATGGCTGAGGTTTTTGTCTTTTCGGACACCCAAACCGTAGGGGCCGTACTTCGGCAATTGGCCAGTGACGACAACGACGTGGATCGCTATCGAGGGCAACACCCCTATGTCTTGAACGCGGCGTCCGAGCCCATTGGTGTTGTGTCTCTGCGTGGCCTTTTGACGTCAAAACGTTCTGATCGTTTGACTGAGATTATGGTGCAGCCGTTAACGATACCAGTGACGGCCAGCCTTTCTGAGCTCGAAGATATTTTCAATAAGCATCCCTTCCTAGGAATGCCGGTTGTTGAAGAGGACGGAAAGCTCGTGGGCGTGGTTTCGCGCGCAGCTGTGAGTCAAGCTTTGCTCGAACGATCTGAATCCGAGACAATGAAATTGCAGGGTGTTGTTGGGGATGAGTTGCGCTCAATGCCGACGTGGTTGCGATCGAAGCGGCGTTTGGCGTGGCTCTCGGCCAATATCGTCCTCAATATCCTAGCGGCTTCTGTTATATCTGCTTATGAGGAAACCCTTACCGCCGTGATCGCCATCGCAATTTTCCTACCGATGGTCTCGGACATGTCAGGGTGTTCGGGAAATCAGGCGGTCGGTGTCAGTATGCGTGAGTTGAGCCTCGGTTTGGTCCGCCCCAAAGATGCCGCGCGAGTCTGGATGAAAGAAATCACCGTGGGTGTGATTAACGGTATTGCACTTGGTCTTCTCATTGGAATCGTGGCTTGGGTCTGGAAGGGCAATCCGGCTCTTGGCCTCGTCATTGGCCTCGCGCTTGCGCTTAACACCATGCTCGCCGTATCGATTGGGGGCGTGGTCCCACTTTTGCTCAAACGCTTGGGACAAGACCCTGCTGCCGCAAGCGGCCCTTTGCTCACAACCGTGACCGATATGGCCGGTTTCTTCTTTGTTTTGAGTCTCGCATCACTCATGATGCCTTGGCTGATATAATTTAGCGCTGATTGAGAAAAACTATGCCTATGAAAAAAGCCCCTTTGGTTATCGGATGGATTGAGCATGTCTCGCTGCCTGAGCTTTCCCTGCCAAATATTCGGGCCAAAATAGATACCGGCGCGCGAACGTCTGCCCTGCATGCAACTGAGATTACTCCGTTTCAAAAGGACGGCGAACTCTGGGTGCGGTTTGTGGCTCAACTCCATGACGAAGCACCGAACGTCCGAGTGGAAACACCAATTTATGACATTCGCCATATTAAAAACACGGGTGGTATACCGGAAGAGCGCATCGTAATCCGTGCCGCACTCCATATTGCGGGACAATCTTGGCCGATTTCAGTATCTTTAACCGATCGAAGTAAGATGCGGTTTCCAATGATCGTGGGTAGGACCGCGTTGAAAAAGCACAATATTGCCGTCCACACACACAGAACAAACTTAACAGCCAACTGACCTAACAGCGGCGCTCTTTAAGCGGAAGGACCACAAAATGAAAATCGCAATGATGGCTCGGAATCCAGACCTATATTCCCATAAACGCCTCAAAGAAGCTGCCGAAGAGCGCGGACATGAGTTTCGCATCATTAACACCCTGAGTTGTTACATGAACATCGCGTCTCGCCGTCCAGAAATGTACTACAACGGCGAAAAACTTGAGGGTTTTGACGCGGTCATTCCACGCATTGGGTCCTCTATTACGTTTTATGGCCTCGCCGTTTTGCGCCAGTTCGAGATGATGGGCGTTTACCCTCTCAACGAAAGTGTCGCCATCGGGCGCTCACGCGACAAACTGCGCTCTATGCAACTTTTGGCGCGCGACGGCATTGGCCTTCCGGTGACAACATTCGCCCACGACCCCAAGCAAACCAAGGAAGTTCTGAAACTCGCGGGCGGGGCGCCTGTGGTCATTAAATTGCTTGAAGGCACGCAAGGGATTGGCGTGGTTCTGGCCGATACGGATCGTTCCGCCATATCTGTGGTAGAAGCGTTTCGCGGCGCGAAGGTGAACATCCTTTTGCAGGAATTCATCAAGGAGTCCGGTGGCACCGATATCCGCGCGATCGTCGTTGGCGGCAAGGTAATTGCGGCGATGAAACGCACGGGCGCAGGCGACGATTTCCGTTCAAACTTGCATCGCGGTGGCTCGGCAAAGTTGATCAAGCTGTCGCCTGAGGAACGATTGACAGCATCCCGTGCGGCCAAATCCATGGGCCTCAATGTCTGTGGTGTTGATATGCTACGCGCCAACCACGGCCCCGTTGTGATGGAAGTTAACTCCTCTCCGGGACTTGAGGGTGTAGAAAAAGCAACAGGTTTGGATGTGGCCGGAAAAATCATTGAATATATTGAAAAATCGGCAAAACCCTATGCGACCAAAACAAAAGGTAAGGGTTAATGCCAACGCGCAAAAGTTTTATAATTGCAGGGCAAGAAATTCTACCGGGCACCAGAAGAACCGTTGATCTACCCGTAAGCGTCATGTCCGATCACACACCCGTTTCAATGTCGGCGCACGTTATTCACGGAAAACTCAGCGGACCTGTGGTATTCATTAGCGCGGGCGTGCACGGAGACGAAGTGATTGGCGTTGAGATTGTGCGCCGTCTGTTGCGGACGTCAAATGTGAAAACTTTGCGCGGCACATTGATTGTGGTTCCGATCGTAAATGCGTTCGGGTTCATAAATCATTCCAGATACTTGCCAGATCGGCGCGACTTGAATCGCTCGTTCCCTGGAAGCCCAAGCGGCTCCTTGGCGGCGCGGTTGGCCTATCTGTTTTTAACTGAAGTGGTCGCCCGAAGTGACCTTGGGATCGATCTACATTCAGCAGCAATACACCGCACTAATTTGCCACAGATCCGGATTTCCCCTGATGTGCCACGCACTGCGGAATTGGCCGAGGTTTTCGGTGCGCCCGTGATTTTGCAGTCACCTTTGCGGGAAGGTTCCATGCGGGGAGCGGCTAAGGCCCTTGGCAAGGATGTGCTTTTGTTTGAAGCGGGAGAAGGGCTCCGCTTTGACGAAATGTCAGTGCGGTCCGGTGTTGCGGGCATTTTGCGAATTTTGCGCCACATGGGGATGATTTCGGCAAAGGGAGTGGCAAAACCCAAGGCCCCCTCGCAATACTGTGCATCTAGCAAATGGCTTCGAGCCCCCATGGGTGGGTTGTTGCGGAATTTCCGTGGCGATGGCGACGTTGTAAAAAAGGGCGAGGTCATCGCTTCTGTATCGGATCCGTTTGGACAAGTGGATGAAGAAATTATTGCGCCCTTTAATGGCATTGTTATTGGACGAGCCGTTATGCCAATCGTCAACGAAGGGGACGCTGTTTTTCACTTGGCGCGCGTGACGTCGGTTGCAAAGACAACCGAAAACGTTGAGGATTTGAGCGAGCAACTAGCCGATGATCCTCTCTTTGATGAGGACGAAATTATTTAGCGGATTTTGAGTCGCACCAATCTTTGCCGAAGCCATTTTGAAAGGGCCCTTGATGTTGAAGACGAGCCCCAAACCCATATGTGCCTTTAATGTGTCCTCTGAGGGGGGGTGCGAGCGCATTGTGGCTCCGCTCGGCCCCAAGATTGAACTTCCTGCGACGGGATATCTGTGGCTACATTTTGACTTGAATGATGCCAATTTGGAGGCTTGGATTGAACAGGTCCTCCCACGCACAGCCGCAAGAGCATTGCTTCAGCCAGAAACACGTCCACGGTGCGACCGATTGGAGGATGGGATGATCCTTACGTTGCGTGGCGTAAACCTCAATCCCGGCGCGGACCCAAATGACATGGTTTCCGTACGATTGTGGATTCAGGAGGGGCTTATTGTAAGCGCACGCGCCCGAAAAATATGGGCTGTCGATGCTATTCGTCAGAAAATGGAGACTGGGGTCGGGCCGGAAAGTATTGGCGCATTTCTCGCTGAATTGACATATGGCCTTACCAAACGCATTGAAAAAGTGTCGCTGGATTTAGTAGAAGGCACTGATGCGGTTGAAGATAGCGCAATGAGCCAAGTACAACGCGTAAGCGGTGAGCTTTCAGCGCTGCGTCACAGCGTCATAAAAATAAGACGATTCGTTCGCCCACAAACCGAGGCAATCGCTGATCTATCCAGCGGCTCAACTTGGACTTTCGAACCCCACCAGCGCGACGTCCTCAAGGAAGTTGCGAACCGTGCTGTCCGCACGATGGAAGAACTTGATGCGACATCAGATCGCTTGCACGTCATTCAAGAGCATTTAGACATGCTCCACGCAACAACCCTAGGCCGGAACAGTTATGTGTTGTCTGTCGTTGCTGCAATATTCCTCCCGCTAGGGTTTTTAACAGGCCTGTTCGGGATCAATGTTGGCGGAATGCCAGGGCTTGATTCGAGGTACGGCTTTTTGGCAGTAACAGGCGGATCAGCATTTCTCGGCCTCGTGCTCTATGCGGTATTTAGGCGCTTAAAGTGGCTCTAAATCAAAATAGTTCCGCTCAAACGGTAATGCAGGCGAGTGTTTCTGCGGGTGCCGCGTCCGAAACCGAATTTCATTTTAGCGCTGAAAGAGTTGGATTTCCAAACCCATATTCGGCTATATTTCATTTTTGCGGGCACCTTGAAACAGAAAGCCCTGCAGATGTTTAAAGTGGGTCTCGGTGATTAGGACAACAAAAGAGACGCCTCTTAGGATCGACAACCGAACCGCGCGCAGGCTTTGGCTGCATTCTCAGGGGCTGGGTAAAGCTCCGACGGGGCCACTTGATGTGCTTGGCATCATCCGCAAAATGGGTTTTGTGCAATTAGATTCAATCCAAATTGTTTCACGCGCCCACCACCATATATTATGGAGTCGCAACCAGAAATACCGCGAGCATTTGTTGGACGAGATGTTGGCAAAACATCGAAGCGTTTTTGAGCATTTCACCCATGACGCTTCGATAATTCCAATGGAATTTCTTCCCATGTGGCGCCGTCAGTTCCGCCGCAAACGAGAATATCTGGATAAATCTAGCTGGTTCAACGGATTGCCCAACACGGTTGCGCGGAAAGCTATCAAATCACGTATCGCTGCTGAAGGCCCGCTTTCTACCCACGCATTTGACACAAAGATCACTGGCCCAAAGAAAATGTGGTCACGCCCGCCGCATAAGTTGGCATTGGATTATATGTGGTACACTGGCGAACTTGCCACGTCCCACCGCGTTAACTTTACCAAATATTACGATCTAGCGGAGCGGATTTACCCCGAGCAGACCACAGCACCGCACCTGTCGGACCAACAACAAATTGATTGGCTTTGCCATGCGGCACTTGACCGAATGGGATTTGGTACGATTGCCGAGGTACAAAAATTTTGGGAAGCCGTGGATAGAACCGAAGTCCGCAACTGGGTCGAGGCGAAAAGTGATGTGCGGCGGGTTGAAATCGTGACCGCGCAAGGAACGCTCCTCGAAGCTCTTGCTCCGGCGGACATAGAGGACCGCATTGCGAATCTTAAGCCACCTACTTCACGGTTGCGGATATTGAATCCATTTGATCCAGTGATCCGCGACCGGAGCCGATTGAGTCGACTTTTTGGTTTTGATTATCGAGTGGAAATGTTCGTTCCTGCCGCAAAACGTATTTGGGGCTATTATGTATTCCCGATTTTGGAGGGCGACCGTTTTGTTGGGCGGATCGAATTGAAGGCCGATCGAAAAAATTTAGTGCTACACGTTCTTAATTTTTGGCCGCAGGGTAACACTAATTGGCCGACGAGCAGACGCGTAAAACTCGAAGCCGAATTAGATCGTTTGGCACGTTTTGTCGGAACCCATACGGTTTCATGGAGCTAAGTAGCCCTTCGGGCGAAACACCAATTTACATGCAGTAACTCAGTTCAAGTTTTTAAAGCAAATCTAACCACGCTCCAGTTTCTTGATCTTGCCCGCGAGATTAAGCCGCAGGAACGACTGGCCCTTCATAGGGAGCAGAGTCGCAAGAGGCGAAAGCTGTAGTCTCGGTAGGAGAAAACTCCAAGTCGCGGACAATTATCCAAAGGACTCCTGCCGAACAACATCCGTTATTAGGACGTCCGAAACCGAATTGCCTAGTGCTTTGCGAGCAGACTCCAGAAGGGCATTTTGCAAAATCATCATATTGTTGCTGCTAGTGAAGGAGCCCTCAAAACCTCCAGCATTTGCGTGATCGAAAAGAACAAGAAGGAATGCGTTCCTTAGCTTAGGTTCGAGTGCAAATACAGCTTGGCTGTACCCTGAAACCACCTCCAAATTTAGAGCAAGTACAACCAAAGCTTTCACCCTCCCATCCTCCACGATGGGGATAACGAATTGGTTGCTCAACTTCACATATTCATGAGTTGACGAATCCATTTCGTCAGCAGGAATTGGTGCTGCGTCAGCAACCTCAAGGCCGGAAGTCTCCTGCAAATCAGGTTCACACACGATACTTGGCTCCTCTGGCTCTTGCTTAATCGCGACACCGGCGCCAATACCGGCACAGATACCTATTACAGCCATAAGAATAGGTAGTATTTTCTTCATCTGGAGCTTTCTAGATTAGAATGGAAGAATAATATCATTGATTTGCTGACCGTAAGATGGCTGTTGAACCTGGGTAATCTGCCCGCGGCCGCCATATGAAATCCGAGCCGAGGCAATCTTGTCATACGTGATCTGATTTTGGCGTGAAATGTCTTCTGGTCGCACATATCCTGAAACCAACAGCTCTCTTATTTCAAAGTTTACACGGACTTCTTGGGAGCCTTTGATCGCAAAAACCCCATTTTGGAGAACATCAACGACTGTCGCTGCCACCTTCAACGTAAGCTTTTCATTTCTTCGAACGGAACCACTGCCTTGGTGGGACGTAGACGAATTTGTTTCAACAGCATCGGCCATGGAAGCCCCAGGAGGAAGCATTTCATCTAGGCGCTGAGGAATTCCAAAAAACTGAGGAATTCCCATCGAAGTATTGCCCGTTCGATCACGAGATGAGGTGTTCGAAATTTCAGCTTTTTCATCGATTTCGATGACGACGGTCAAGATGTCCCCACGGCGCAGTGCTCTGCGATCGCTAAAAAGCGACTGATCTTCTCCACTCCACAATGAGGCCGCATCTTTCCTGCTCGTTGGTTCAAGCGAAACGGGAAAACCGGGTGACATCATCGACGAATATTCAAGCGAGCCTCTGGTTTCCGTAAATTCGGGCGCTTGCCCTACTTCACTCAACGACTGACAGCCGGACAAAAAAGCGACGGATAGAAAAGCAATCGAGATTTTCTTCATTTTTTTTCCTCTATTTTGTGACGAGAATTGAGCCATCATCTTGAACAGTCCCTGAAATTGTTGTGCGTGAGTCTAGATTCATAAAGCGGAGCACATCCCCTGCCGACCCGCGTCCCAATGCCCGTGCTTCGACTGATATGTTCAGGACGCCGCTGGAATAGGCGAGTTTGACGATTTGATTGCGCTCAACGAGTGCAGGCGCGCCGATGTCGTTCCTTCGAATTGGTCGGCCAGCGTAAATTGCCACGCGAGCTTCTTGTCCGATGACCTCTTCCAAAAGCGTTAGCGCGCCAAGGGTATTGCCGTCTTTTATTGCTACATCTGCGGGCGAGATGATTGTGTGACTTGGGATAGTTCGAGCCGCCACAAGGGTTTCTCCATACGATACGTTTGCGGCAGTCAGCGCGCATATGAACAATAGATACTTCATCATCGGATTTGCGTTGTTGCGCCGAGCATCTGATCTGCTGCGGTCAACACTTTCGCATTTAGCTCGTATCCTCTTTGAGCTTCGATCAATTCTGTGATCTCTCGAACGGCATCGACAGACGAATTCTCAAGATATCCTTGGCGCAGTGTTCCCAGCCCGTTTTCACCGGGGGTACTGACCGTAGGAGCACCGGACGCAGCGGACTCTAGGAACAAATTTGATCCAATCGCTTCAAGCCCTTTTGAGTTCGAAAACCCGGCGATGGACAATTGCCCCAGCAACTCGGGTTCCACTCGGTCGTTAAAATAGGCATAGGTCTCACCTTCGGCATTGATGGAAATACTGCGAGCGTCGGAGGGAATCGTAATTTCTGGAACGACGGGATACCCGTCTGATGTGACAATTAGGCCGTCAGCAGATCGCTTTAGGCCGCCATCTCGCGTGAACGCCGACTGCCCTGAAGGGAGTGTCACTTCAATATAACCGAGACCCTCAATCGCGAGATCAAGGTCGCCGCCTGTCGCGCCTAAGCTACCTTGGGATAATTCAACCGTTACGGACGATGGACGAACACCAAGGCCGAGTTGCACCCCAGTTGGAACAATCGTTCCATCTGCCGCATTAATCGTACCGGCCCGCGTCTGCTGTTGATAATGCAAGTCGGCGAACTCGGCTCGTCGAGCGTTATACCCCGTTGTGTTCATATTCGCGAGATTGTTCGAAATCGTTTCAACCCGCATTTGCTGGGCCGCCATTCCGGTGGCTGCTATTTGTAGCGCGCGCATGAAAAATCCTTTCTCATTTAACCAAGAGCCCTAATTACGGCACGGATGCGTTCATCTTCTTTCTCAAGAAACCCTTGCCCTTGCTCGTAAGCCCTTTGGACCTCAATCATTCGAGCGACTTCGCCGACTGGGTTCACATTCGAATCTTCGACAAAACCTTGCAGAATTGTTGGGTTCTCTACGGGTGTAACTTCGCCAGTAAATTCAAAACGGACACCGTTCTCACGGCGCAAATCGAATGGGTTTTCAGGCTGAAATAACCCGATCTGTGAGAGAGGTTGACCATCCGCACTCAAGGTTCCGTCTGCGGAAACCTGCAAGTCTGCGACCCCCGCGGGTACAAATATTGGAGCACCGCCAGCATCCAGAAGTCGATTACCATCATGCGTAACGAGATCTCCCTCCCCGTTTGGAGTAAAAGCACCTGCTCGGGTCAGACGGTTACCGTCTTGAGTTTCAACCATGAAGAAGCCTTCACCTTCGATGGCGAAGTCGAATGTACCGTTGGTTTGGCTCAATGAGCCTTGCCGTAAGTCCGTGTTGGCCACCGAAGCTGTAGCCATGGAGAGACTGGGATCATCGCGGCCCAAGGCCTTCACGTGTTCTGCGAAAATGACCCCTTCTTTGCGAAATCCCGTTGTGGCCAAATTGGCTAAGTTATTGGCGACGGTTTGCATTTCACGCATCAAGCCAGATTGACGGGTGAGGGTGGTATAACTTGCATTATCCATGCGCTATACCCCCACGATCAATGGGACGATTTGGTCCGTAAAAAACGCAACCAATGTCTCTGTCATGAAGCCCATGGTCATCCAAAACACAATCAAAATGGCCGCCAATTTAGGGACGAAAGTGAGCGTCATTTCTTGAACTGATGTCAGAGCTTGAAACAACCCAACCGCAACGCCAGCAACAAGGGCGACGGTTAAAATTGGGGTGGAAACTAAAACTGCAATCCACAGGGCCTGCCGAAGTGTGTCGTAGAAAACGATGTCATCCATACCTTACACCGGCATCCGTAAAATTTCTAAATACGCTTCGACAACCTTGTCGCGGACCGTCACTGCCGTTTCCACGGCAAGCTCAGTTTGCGCCAGAGCCTGCACAAGGGCATTGGGATCGGCGCCACCAATCATTGCCGCTTTCGCTTGATTCTCGCCGTTGGCGAGCGTGCTGGCAAAATCCTGAGCAACTTTAGCGAAGGCCTCCCCGCCGCCCGCGTCAGGCTTCGGCGCTGTCGCGGGTCTGGTTGCTGCGTATTGTTGGGCAGCTATTGAGGATTTGAAATCCATTCTGATCTCCTCTAACGGCGAAGGAGTTCGAGCAGAGCAGACGACATTTGTCGCGCCTGATCGAACATTTTGAGATTCGCCTCGTAGCTGCGCTGCGCTTCGCGCGCGTCAGCAATTTCGACCACTAGATCGACATTCGATCCATCATAGTGGCCGGTTTCATCCGCCAAGGGGTTTGCGGGGTCAAACATCCGCTTCAATTCAGAACGGTCCAGCTTTACATCGCCGGCTTTGACCTCCCCTGTGCGGAGCCCTTCGGAAATCACCTCTTCAAAAGAGGCCGTTTTACGATGATAGCCGGGGGTGTCGGTATTCGCGATATTCTCGGAAACGTGGCGAAGCCGTGTGGCTTGGGCCTGCATACCGCTCGCGGATAGCGCGAGAGTTTTCATTAAATCACTCATTCTTGGAATCTCCCTTTTAACGGATGCTTGTTCGCAGAATATTCAGCGAAGACTTGTAGATTGAAATTGCGGTATCAAATTGATGCCGTGTCTCGCTGGCCCGCATAAGTTCCGTTTCTAAGGAAACAGAGTTACCGTTAGGGGACAGCGCGCCGCGCGTTGTGTCGGTTACAATGGTAGGGGTGAAGCCTCGGTCGGCCTCAGAAAGATGGCCTTCACGAGATGCTCGCAAAGGTTTCTCATTGGTGCCCTCATAGGCATCCGAAAAGGCGACAACATCACGGGCTTTGTACCCGGGCGTATCTGCATTGGCCACGTTCTGGGCGATTGTCGCCTGACGGGTACTTGCGTGCGATGCCATCGCTTGCGACATGCGCATAATATCTAGTTTATCAAACATCGGGGCTTCTCCCTCGACCGGTTTCAACTAACTCTTAACCCTGATTCCTTTAAAAAGGGTTTAGTGATCAGAAGGAGCACAGAATGTCCGACTCGAAATTCAAAGAGTTGTCCGCAGGAATTAATGCGACTCCGCTAACACGTGCGATTGGGCGTGTGAGTGGTGTTTCACAGGGCACGGTCATCGTTCGAGGTCTTTCGGATAAGGCAAGTGTCGGGGATCAGGTCCAAGTTCAAAGTCGCGAAGGAAGACTTATCTCTGGCGACGTTTTGAATTTGTCCGTTGGCTCCATGACCGTATTACTCGACGGGACGACCGAAGGTGTCGTCATGGGGGATCGCGTCGCGCTTCTGGGCAAGAACTCAATTTTCCCGCACAATAATTGGATTGGCCGCGTTATCGACCCGTCAGGGATGCCGATGGATGGTCGCAAACTATCCAAAGGGGCACATGAGAAAGCCTTGAAGGCGCCGCCGCCAAACCCCACGCAAAGGCGCGCCATGGGTACGCGCCTAGAGACAGGCCTTGCTGTCTTCAACACACTCTTGCCCATTGTCCGTGGACAAAGATTAGGGTTGTTTTCAGGGTCAGGAGTAGGCAAATCCACCCTTCTGTCAAAGCTCGCCAAAAACGTGCAGGCGGATGTTGTGGTGGTGGCCCTCATCGGAGAACGGGGCCGAGAAGTTCGCGAATTTGTGGATACGGTTTTGGGGCCTGAAGGCATGAAGCGTGCCGTGGTTATTGCCGCCACGTCCGATCAATCCCCCCTTGTACGAAGGAGGTGCGCGTTTACCGCGATGGCCGTTGCCGAATTCTTTCGGGACCAAGGACTGCATGTCCTTCTGCTCGCGGACTCCATCACAAGATTTGCCGAAGCGCACCGCGAAGTTGCTCTGTCATCCGGCGAGCAGGCCAACTTGCGCGGCTTCCCTCCGTCGACCTCCTCAATGATTATGGGTCTGTGCGAACGCGCGGGGCCAGGCGCGGGAACTTCTGGCGATATTACCGCAATTTTAACCGTGTTGGTCGCGGGATCAGATATGGAAGAGCCTATTGCGGATATTTTGCGTGGTGTATTGGATGGGCATATCGTCTTGGATCGCACCATTGCTGAAAGGGGGAGGTTTCCTGCAATTGACCTTCTAAGATCAGTTTCCAGAAGTCTCCCTCTGGCTGCGTCTTTTGAAGAAAATGAACTTATCAAGCGTAGTAGGCAGCTTTTAGGGGCGTTTGATCGTGCCGAAATGATGATTCAGGCAGGACTTTATTCTACGGGTTCTGATCCGCTCGTAGATGCCTCAATTAGAACTTGGCCAGGTTTGGACGCCTTTCTTGCGCAAGACGAGCCAAACAATGTGTCCTCAAGTTTTGAACGACTCACTGCGATTTTGGCGATGGACACTGAAGAAGCCGGGTAAAAATTCATATAAATCCATAAATCTAAGCCGTTATTGCGCGTGAATCATGACCATCTGCAATAGCAACAATCGTGTGATCGCTTAAAAAGGAATATTTCTAAAGTAATTGAGAATAAGCAGTGAAGGGGGAGTGAATTTGGCCCACCACTCCCCCTTATCCAACAACGCCTGAGATAGAGAGCTTGCAGGACGCGTTGAACTTACTGTTAGCGATAACATAGCGATCCATCGCGCCGTGGACAAGAGGGATTTTTGCGCTATGTTGGTTTACACAGAATTTAACAAGGTTTCAGCAATTGACCCAGCTCAGAATTCCGCCGAAGCGTACCCTAACATTACGTGATGTTTCCGAGGCTTCGGGTGTAAGTGAAATGACCGTCTCAAGGGTGTTGCGGAATCGGGGCGATGTTTCCGTAGACACCCGCGAGAAAGTTCAGGCCGCAGCAAAGCGCTTGGGGTATGTCCCCAACAAAATCGCGGGTGCACTTGCAAGCCAGCGCGTCAATTTGGTTGCCGTGATCATCCCCTCACTTTCAAATATGGTGTTTCCAGAGGTGTTGACCGGCATTTCCGATGTTTTGGATGATACGCCTTTGCAACCTGTTGTGGGCGTTACCAACTATCGTCCTGAAAAAGAAGAATCCGTGCTGTATGAAATGCTCTCGTGGCGTCCTTCGGGCGTGATTATTGCCGGTCTTGAGCACACAGAAGCCTCCAAGGCCATGATGCGAAATGCGGGCATTCCCATCGTTGAAATAATGGATGTTGACGGTGAACCCATCGACGCCATGGTCGGGATTTCGCACCGGCGAGCGGGTCGCAAAATGGCCCAAGCGATCATCAAGCAAGGCTACAAACGCATCGGTTTCATGGGTACAAAAATGCCGCTGGATCACCGCGCGCGCAAACGCTTTGAAGGGTTCACGGAAGCTCTGGCAAAAGAAGGGCTAGAGGTTGCCGATCAAGAATTTTATTCGGGGGGGTCGGCCTTGCGTAAGGGGCGCGAGATGACGGAAGCCATGCTCAAACGTACGCCAGATCTGGATTTTCTCTATTATTCCAACGATATGATTGGCGCTGGTGGTCTATTGTATTGTTTGGATCAAGGTATAAAAGTTCCGCAAACGATTGGTCTTGCGGGTTTCAATGGCGTTGAACTCTTGGAAGGGCTGCCGCGCATGTTGGCGTCAATGGGGTCGGAGCGAAATGAAATCGGACGCCTTGCTGCCCAAATCATCGCTCGCCGTGCGGCCGGCGCAGAGGCCAGCCCAGATGATTCAATTGAACTCTCGCCAAAACTCCAATTTGGCGACACGCTCAAACGTAGAAACAGCTAGACACTCGCCGTTAATCGCGGTGAGATCTCACCTACTTGAGTCTTGAGAGCACCCGCGAACTGGCGTACCCATCCGGTATCATCCCAACACTCGCTTGAAAGGCCTTGATCGCCGCGATTGTATTCGGACCAATAATACCGTCCGTTCCCAGTGTATCGAATCCCGCCTGCGTCAAACGTTCCTGCATTTGTATCTTCTCGATAAATCGAAGCGCCTGATCCTCTCGAGGCCAATCCGCTTGAATCTCCGTCCCTCCCGCAATCCGATCGGCCAAATGCCCGACCCCAATGACATAGGCATCTGCGGTATTATAACGCTCGATCACATGGAAATTGTTGAAAATAATGAAGGCCGCCCCCTGTGCCCCGGCGGGGAGGAGTACTGAAGACGGGCCATAATTCGGAACGATTTTCCCTTTGGTATCCCGCACGCCCATTTGCGCCCAAACAGTTGCAGGCTTCTTGACTCGCTCGCTCGACAGGAGGAAATCAAAACCTTTCGGCAGAATAACCTCAACACCCCACGGCTGACCAAATGTCCAACCATAGCCTTTCAAATAGGCCGCCGTTGAAGCCAGCGCATCGGCGGGGCTGTCCCCCCAAATATCGCGCTTGCCGTCGCCTGTGAAATCAACGGCATAGGACAAATATGACGAGGGCATAAACTGTGTATGCCCCATGGCTCCAGCCCATGAACCCGTCATATTCGCAGGTGCCACGTCGCCGGATTGAATGATTTTTAACGCATCAATGATTTGCGCCTCAAAAAAATCTCCGCGCCGACCATCATAGGAAAGGGTCGCGAGGGATTCGATGATCGGGACATTTCCTCGGAAAGTTCCATAAGCACTTTCGAGTCCCCAAATGGCCGCCACAATCTCCTTTTCCACACCGAACTTGGCTTCAATTTGCGAAAGGATGCCGTCGTTTTCAGCGAGAGCTTTCTTCCCGTTTGTGACACGCGCATTTGAGGTTGCACTGTCCAAATATTCCCAGATTTGTTTGGTAAATTCGGATTGGTTACGGTCTTTTTTAACAACATCGGGATTGTAAGAAATACCCGCCAAACTTGCGTCTAACACGCTGGTTGAAATACCCGCCGACTGTGCCCTCTTGCGAAACTCCACTAGCCACGCGTTAAAACCCTCGGCACCCTGTGGTGCAGTCATTTGAACGTCTCCTAAAACGGGCGTGGGTTGTGCAATATCATTTGCGGCCATTCCCAGCGTTGGAAAAAGCATAACGATCCACAAAGCGGATATAAACATGAAGCGCATTCGATACCCCGCGAAATTTGGCCTAGATTAGCAAATAGAAACACCGTGTGAAATGGGTTTGTCTCGTCTATTTCTTTGTGCGTTTGCGGGCCACCTTGCGGTTCATCTTGGCATTCTTGGCGCGCGCTTGGCCAACACGTCGGCCTTTATGGCTGTTTCCGCCGCGCGATCCGCCGCCTTTGGGTAGCGCCTTGCCGTCCAATTCCAGTAACTCAAGAGTGATGCCACCAGTAACGGGCGTGGCCTCCGCCAATCGCACGAGGGCGCGTTGGCCCAACGAAATTTTGAGGCCCGAATGCTCGCCTGTCAAAGTATTGGCTTCCGGATCGTGCACAAAATATTCGCGCCCAATCGTGGCCACAGGTACAAGCCCGTCCGCACCGGTTTCGTCCAGCTTAATGAACGCGCCAAACCGTGCGATTCCTGCGACACGCCCCTGAAATTCATTCCCTACGCGCTCCGAAAGATAGCTCGCAAGATACCGATCCGTTGTGTCGCGTTCGGCAACCATACTGCGCCGTTCGGTATCCGAAATTTGTTTTGCTGTATCGTCCAATTGCGCGACATCTTCGGGGGAAAGTCCGTCTTTACCCCACCCATGCGCCGTAATCAAAGCACGGTGCACAATGAGATCCGCGTAACGGCGAATGGGCGACGTGAAATGCCCGTAGTTTTTCAAAGCGAGGCCAAAATGCGAAAAGTTTTCGGGGCTATAGTAGGCCTGCGTCATTGAACGAAGGGTTGAAATATTGATCAACTCATCATGTTCTGTCTTTGCGGCTTGTGCCAAGAGCTGGTTCAAATGGCGGGTTTTAAGCACCTGCCCTTTTGCCAAAGCAAGGCCCGCAGAGATGGCAGTCTCGCGCAAGGCCTCTAGCTTTTCAACGCTTGGTTCCTCGTGCACGCGAAAGAGTAGCGGCTGTTCTTTCTCGATCAAGGTTTCAGCGGCGGCAACATTTGCCAACACCATAAACTCTTCTATCAGACGGTGCGCATCAAGGCGATCACGGAACGAAATAGAGGTGACTTTGCCCTCGTCGGAAAGCTCAATACGCCGTTCGGGAAGGTTCAATTCAAGTGGTTGGCGCCGCTCGCGTGCCTTAACCAAAACGTCGTAGGCCGCATAAAGAGGGCGAATAACCTCATCCAACAGGGGCGCGCATTTTTCGTTTACATCGCCATCCATCGCCGACTGAACATCAGTGTAAGCCAGCGAAGCATGAGACTTCATCATGGCCCGATGGAACGTGTGGCCAAGTTTATTGCCGTCTTTATCCAAGACCATACGCACCGCGATACAGGCCCGCTCAACACCCTCGTGTAACGAACAAAGGTCACCAGAAAGCCGGTCAGGAAGCATGGGCACGACACGATCGGGAAAATAACTTGAGTTGCCGCGCTTGCGCGCTTCGCGATCGAGCGCACTGCCTGGCGTCACATAAAACGCAACATCGGCAATCGCCACCCACACAATATGGCCGTTGGGATTAGTGGCATCATCATCCGCTTGTGCAAAACACGCATCATCATGATCCCGCGCGTCTGGCGGATCAATTGTCACCAGCGGCATCTCGCGCAGGTCAAGACGTTTGCCCAAACCCGCGGGCTTCGCATTATCGGCTTCGCCAATCACTTCGTCGGGAAAGCTGTCGGGAATTCCGTGCTGATGAATAGCAATGAGGGAAACCGCCTTGGGGGAAGAAGGATCGCCAAGGCGCGCCACGATTTTCGCGCGAGGCAAACCCATACGCGATTTCGGGCCGACCTGCTGTGCTTCAACCAGTTCACCATCGCGCGCCTCAAGGGTTGCGCCCGCTGCAATCTGCCACTCTTTATCGCTACCTTTATCAATGGGAACCAGCCGCCCACCTTCGTGGCCGGTGCGGAAAATACCGACGAGTTTGAGTGGATTAGACCCTATTTGACGGATCAATCGCCCTTCATAGCCATGCTCTTCATTCTCTAGTTTCCGAAGGCGCGCTAAAATTCGATTGCCAGCACCAAGCGCGGGATCGCCATCCTTATCAACCATAAGAATTGTCGGTTCCTCCCCCTGCCCTTGCCATTCCAATGGCCGTGCAAGGAGGTCTCCGTCACTATTTGGTCCCACAATTTCCAACATGCTGACCGGCGTCAAGCTTTCCGGATCGCCATAACTGCGTTGGCGTTTTTGCAAATCCCCATCGGCCTCAAGCTCACGCAACATGCGCTTAAGGTCGATCCGCGCCGCACCTTTAAGGCCAAATGCCTTCGCAATATCGCGCTTGTTGGTTTTTGTCGGATTCTCAGAAATCCAATTCAGGATCTCTTGTTTTGAAGGAATATGTACCATTCGATTGCCCTATCACGCGGCGTTAACCCCGTCCATGCTCTGGTTATTCGGCCAAAAGTTCTAGGTCCGAAACTGTATCAACATCTTGTAGCACGGAAATTTCGGCGATGGACAGGCCCGATAGACTGGCGCGTGAATCTGCGAGGGCGGTTTCCGACGACCATCGCACATTCCGAAATATCGCCGCGGGAATGGCGGCCACACGCTTCATCCCAACCAGCCAATACCCGCCATCGGGTGCCGGACCAAAAACCGCCTGATGATTGCCCAGCGCGGCAAACGCTTCGGTAATATGACGTTTTTGAATGCCCGGAATATCCCCACCAATAATGAGTACCGGCCCTGCAGGCAGGTCGCGAAAAACCCGCGCCATTCGATCGCCAAGATTGCCCTGCCCCTGCGAAATGCGGGGAAGATGCGCCGGCCAAACGCGACTTTTGAGACCCTCAATATCGGGAGAAACGGCGAGGAATAAATCCCACTTTGGGTCTTCTAAGCGTCGCAGTAAATTGCGCACTTGATGACGAAACCACCATGCGGCCCCAACCATTCCCATATCCGCACCTAAGCGCGTTTTCACACGGCCAGCATGCGGGACCTTAAGCATCACAACGAGCTGCTTCCTCACAAAAGGCGTTCCATGTCTCGGTGTGAAATCCCTGCGTCGTCATACTCGCGACCATAGGGTACAAAGCCGAGTTTTTCATAGAAACCAAGTGCTTGAACTTGGGCCGAGAGATAGGCCCGACGCACACCCTCAAGTGTTGAAAAATGCGTAAGCCCCGCTGTAATTAGTGCCGCGCCAAGGCCCGTTCCACGATGTGATTTCACCACACAAACGCGCCCAATCCGGCCAGTATCTCCTAAAAGGAGAAGCCGCGCCGTTCCGACAGGCACATTTTCATCGACGGCCAAAAGATGCACGGCGTCATCATCATAGGCGTCGATTTCTTCCTCAACAGGGATGCCTTGTTCCCCGACAAAAACTTCCATGCGCAAACCAATGCATATTGCCACGTCTTCCGTTACCTCTATAGCGACGGTCATTGAAAATAATCCGCCAGAATGCGCGCGTAAATGCTTTTGAGTTGTTCGATGTGGGCGACCTCTACGCGCTCGTCAACTTGATGCATCGTTTTGCCAACGAGTCCGAATTCAACAACGGGGCAATGGTTTTTTACGAACCGCGCATCCGAAGTTCCGCCCGTAGTGGAGGCGACAGGGACCACCCCTGTAACAGCAGTCACCGCTTTGGAAATCATCGCGGACAATTCGCCCGGAGGGGTCACAAAACTTTCGCCGGAAACCTTGATCACAACATCGATTTCGACGTTCATTTCCTCGGAAACTTTTGCCACCTCTTGGTGCAACCAAGCGCTTAAGCTCTCGCCTGAATGGGTGTCATTGAAGCGGATATTCACCGTGCCTTTGCAAACCGCAGGGATAACATTATTCGCGGGATTACCCGTATCAATCGTCGTAATTGCCAAGGTCGACGCATCGAAATGATCGGTGCCCGCATCCAGCTCATGGCTCGCCAAACGATCCATCAGGCGAGCCAAAGCTGGTAATGGGTTTTTGGCGCGGTGCGGATAGGCCGAATGCCCCTGAACACCCTTGGCTGTAAAAAAGGCCGTCATGCTCCCACGGCGGCCAATTTTCATCATTTCGCCCATGGTATCGGGACAGGTTGGCTCCCCAACAAGGCAAACCGACATCGCTTCGCCAGCCTGCTGCATATAATCGAGAAGCGCCGTCGTGCCATCAAGCGCATCGCCTTCTTCGTCGCCCGTGATTGTCAGGATAATTGCTCCGCTAGGCGGAGTCGTTTTCACAAAATCAATCGCAGCAGCCACAAAGGCCGCAACCCCCGACTTCATATCCGTCGCCCCGCGACCAAAGAGCCATCCATCGCGGATTTCTCCGCCAAATGGGTCCACCGTCCAAGCCGCCAAGTCCCCAACGGGAACAACATCTGTGTGCCCATTGAAACCGAAAGTTTGGTTGGCACCACGCCGTCCCCAACGTGCAAAAAGGTTGCTGACCCCTGCCCGATCCACGCGCGTACATTCAAATCCAGCCTCGTTCAAAAGCGTCTCAAGCAACACGAGCGCACCACCCTCAACTGGGGTAACTGACGGGCATCGAATAAGGTCGGCGGTTAGGGAAACGGCGTCGATGGGGGGCATTACATTCTCCTTTTTGCGATCATTCGGTACCTGCTCGTTTGCGCCTTCGCAAGCCTGATGCCCGATCGAGAGAGAGGAACTTGTTGCATCTGGGAAACAGAAATCTGGGTAACTATCAGAAAGAAGGCAGAATTAGGTTAACACAGCAGCAAAAATCTGCTTCTGTAAAATCAATAATAATTGACCCGAGGCAGGGCAAACGCGGACCTAAAATGGTCCACTTCGAGCAGTAAGTAGTAAAACAGTTTCAAGATAGGCGGAGCAGTCCGCCCCGGCGTTTGCGCTGTTTCCAATGATTGGGGACAGGCATGGTAGCAGCATCAGAACTCGCAATTGACACCAATGCGAGCGCGATACAAATGGCTGAAGAAATTTTCGGCGACGGCGTAACCGTCGTTGGCGCAAGCTATTCTGGCGACTCTCGTTCCTCAGGTATTTATACTGGGGGCGACGCGACCGCCGACGGCGTAACCCCCTCTGATACAGGCGTTATACTTTCGACTGGACGAGCTAGCGGGATAACGCGCTCCTCAGGAAACGCCAACCAATCCAGCAATTACACCTCGTCAAGTGATGGGGAAAACGGCAACGACGACTTTGATGATCTCGCAGGCGCACGGACCTATGACGCGAGCTATATGAACATCGACTTTATCCCGACAACGGACACCCTCACGATGCAATTCGTGTTCGCCTCGGATGAATTTCCCGAATATTCGAACTCAATCTACAACGATGCAATCGGAGTTTGGATCAACGGCGACGTTGCGCCAACGGTTATAGGGGACGCAAACGCCACGGTGAATACCGTCAATCAAGCCAATAATATTAACCTTTTCACCAGCAACGTCAGCAGCGAATACAATACAGAAATGGATGGCTTTACTGTCACCCTAACCCTAACGATGACAGTAATCCCTGGGGAGGTTAACTCGATCCAGATAGGCATCGCCGATGTTTCCGATAGCCAGTATGACTCGTCAATCTTGATCGCGGGAAATTCCGTTCAAACGGTTTTGATTGCCCACCATGATGAAGTCGAAATGTACGTGGACGGATCGCGGAGAGTGGACGTTTTGGCAAACGACTACGATTCATCGGGTGGCGTCCTTACTGTCACCCACATCAATGGCCATGCTGTTTCCGCAGGCGATACAATCACGTTAGCCACTGGCCAAACGGTTACCCTGAATGCCGACTCAACCTTTTCGATCCTCGTTGATTCCGATCCGGAAACCATCAACTTCACCTATGGCATTCAAAACTCCGACGGCGTTACTGACACCGGCTATGTCACCGTTTCAACGATACCCTGCTTTGTCGCAGGGACCGGTATTCTTACGCCCCACGGCGAAGTTGCGGTCGAAACGCTCCTGCCCGGCGATCTTGTGGTCACCCACGACAACGGGGCACAACCTGTGCGCTGGATTGGCCGTCGTGTTGTTCCTGCCCTTGGGGTCATGGCCCCAATTCACATTCGCGCAAAAACCTTTGGCGACCACGAGGACCTTATGGTCTCACCTCAACACCGCGTTCTGGTTCGCGACAGTCTAGCCGAGCTTCTTTTTGGCGATACTGAAGTTTTGGTTTCCGCCAAAGACCTCGTGAACGACCACTCCGTGACGCGGCTCGAAGGTGGAACCGTTGAATACGTGCACATCCTTTTTGATACGCATGAAGTTGTCTATTCAGCGGGTCTTGCAACCGAAAGCTTCCTTCCCGGACCGCAAATGGCTCAAAACTTTGAGCGCGAAATCATAGATGAGATTTGCGCTATTTTCCCCGAAATAGACCCTAATACTGGCATCGGTTACAGCCCCTCTGCACGGCGCACATTGCGTGGTTTTGAAGCCCATCTTCTGGTTAATGGCAAGGCGGCCGCTTAGAATGCGAAGGTCCTATTCCCTCAGCGAGGCCCCCAAATGACTTGGCTCGCCCTTTGCGATTTCACCAATAGTGCCTTCATGGATCCCAAGCTTTCCAAGGGCGATCAGGGGACCAACAATGTGTTCGCCCGCACGTCCCCGCCAACTGGAATAGCGACTGGAAGTCTTATTGTTGAGGTCGAAATTAGCGCGGAACGCACGGGGCAAATCGTGCTCCTTGAATACTCCGCAGTCGGCGACTGGAACCAGAGATTTTCGCTTCGATTGGACCCTACGGGCCAAACTGTTCTGGAAATGGTTAACGGCCAGAATAGACAAACAATGTCGGTCGCAACGGGGACGTCAATGCGCGACCGCAATATGCGCATCACCTACTCTTGGGACATGACGCACCAACGATCTCTCTTAACGATTGAGAACCTCCTCGAAGGGGTTCTAGTTCAGGCCGAGAAGCGCACAGCCATCGAATTCCCAATTCATATCGTCGAACGGCTAACCGTTTTGCGCCAAACAACTCGTGCGGATTCGGCGACCGTTTTTTTTGGCATATCGGACCGCGTGGAACCCGTCGGGTTCGCCGCGACGATCGCCGCGGGTGCGCCCGTCATGACGCCGCGTGGTCCCAAAGCCATTGAAAGACTGCGGGTGGGCGATGAAATTCTCACGCGCGATAATGGGCCACAGATCGTGCGCTGGGTGGGGAGTAGACACGTACCAACCAAGGGTAGTTTTCAGCCCGTGCGCCTGTCTGCTCCGTATTTTGGCCTCACGCATGATCTCCTTGTGGCGCCAGAGCAGCGCCTCCTCGTTGGTGGCGCAGAGGTGGAATACTTGTTTGGCGAAGAGGAAATTTTGGTCGAAGCCCGCCATCTTGTGAATGGCCGCACAGCGTTTAAGGAATCGAGGTTCTCGGCTATCCGATACTATCAAGTGCTCTTGGATAACCACGAGGTGATTGATGTGTCTGGCGGGTCTCTCGAAAGCCTGTACACAGGATCAATTTGCGATGATCCCGAATTGTTGCAAACCACTCTTCTGGCCAAAATGCCCGCCGGAACATTGCCACGCCATCTAAACCTTGCCCGCCCGCTGTTGCGTTCATACGAAGCGCTAAGCCTGAGATCGGCGCTTATGGGCTAGTCATAAAAAGGTGTTGATTGAACGACAATAACGCTGTTTTCTGCCTTCGCTCGGGCCATCAACGCGCGCTCATCGTCGGATATATCATGCCCTTCGGCAAGGCGCTCATCAAGCGTGCCATAGCCCGACACATCCAGCGGTGCCATATCTGCCTGCTTCAAAATCGCGACGGTTTCGCGCACGGCTTCGGCCTCATCTACGCCACTCGCATAGATCATTAATGCGGCCCCCGTAGACTTTGCGGGCAAACCATCGTTATCGCTGCGCCCAACTTCGACGAGCAAAGTATAGACCTGTTGGCGGGAAGGCGTTTTTGGTTTTTTGGGCTGTGAGTCTTGTGTCATGCCTCCGCTTAACAATCGCAGCGCATGCGGTCAATCTTCTCCCTTTTAAATTTATAGTTCCGCGATTTGGCCTTGAGCGCTTAAGCTCATCTTATCGATTTTCAGAAACGGACCGACGCGGGGATCAGACATATGGCGGCCTATGTAATTTTCGACGTCGAAATCTCGGACATTGAACAATATCAGGTATTTATGAAGGGGGTTTCGCCAGAACTTGAACGTGTTGGCGCAAAGTATCTGGCGCGGGGTGGCGATCTCAAAACCTATGAAGGCGATTGGCAGCCACGCAGGATTGTCTTGCTGGAGTTTCCGTCGCACAAAGCATGGGAAGAATTTTACTACGGCGAGACCTATCAAAACTTGAAGCACATACGAGATGGGTGCAGTTCCGCGCGCTTGGTGAGTGTCGAAGGTATTGAATAAATTGTGCGGTGGCAGCCCAATAAATGGTCGCCACCGCTAACTTTCATTGAACCGTATGGATCAATCGCGGAGCAATTCGTTGATGCCCGTTTTGGAACGCGTGCGCTCATCCACTGTTTTCACGATCACGGCGCAATAGAGGTTCACGCCATTTTTGCTTGGCAAGGAGCCTGAAACAACGACCGAATAAGGGGGCACTTCGCCGTACATAATTTCGCCCGTTTCGCGGTCAACGATTTTGGTAGATTGGCCGATGAAAACCCCCATGCCAAGAACCGCGCCTTCGCGCACGATACAGCCTTCAACCACCTCAGAACGCGCGCCGATAAAGCAATTATCTTCGATGATTGTAGGACCTGCTTGCATGGGCTCAAGTACGCCGCCGATGCCTACACCGCCAGAAAGGTGCACGTTTTTGCCGATTTGCGCACAGGAGCCAACGGTGGCCCATGTATCAACCATGGTGCCTTCGCCGACGTGTGCCCCAAGATTTACAAACGATGGCATCAAAACCACGCCCGGCGCGATATAGGCAGATTTGCGCACAATCGCGTTTGGTACGGCGCGAAATCCAGCTGTTTTCCATTCGCTTTCACCCCAGCCTAAAAACTTGCTATCAACTTTATCCCACCAGCTTGCGCCTTGTGGGCCGCCGGATTGTTCTTCCATATCTTTGATGCGAAAGCCCAACAATACGGCCTTCTTGGCCCATTGATTGACGTGCCAATCGCCATTCTCTTGACGCTCTGCGACCCGCAATTTACCGCTATCTAGCGCATTCAATGTGTCTTCGATGGCGTCGCGTTGCTCACCCTTTGTGGCGGGGGTGATCGTGTCGCGAGCTTCCCAAGCGGCTTCGATGGCGTTCTCTAATTGTGCGTTTGACATAGCGTTTTCGTCTTCCTGTATGGCGTTGGTTGGTCGAAGGATATAAACCTAGAAGGACAAACGCGCAATGCAGGTTAAAGGATACGGAACATGAATGAAGACAGCCGCCGCCACCCGTTTCGCGACAGCCATCAAGACCGCGAGCAATCGCACCACACGCCAGACACGCCGCAGTCGCTCTCGCCCTCGTATCGGTTGGCCTTTGACGACCATGATTTCATGTGCCGCGAAGAGCTTCGGCCCGTTCGATTACAGCTTGAATTACTCAAACCCGAAATGATGCTAGATGAGCAGGGCATCGACTCCACCGTCGTCATGTTTGGCGGCGCGCGGATTCCTGAACCCGCCAAAAAACACACGGCGCGCACCAAAACGCTCGCCGATCTTTCGGAATTCTACGACGAAGCGCGCGAATTTGCGCGGATATTGACGTTGAAATCTATGGAAACTGGGGGCCGCGATAATGTCGTGGTCACAGGCGGTGGTCCTGGTGTGATGGAAGCCGGAAACCGTGGTGCCGCTGATGCTGGCGGGCGCTCGATTGGCCTCAATATTGTTTTACCGTTTGAGCAAGCCCCCAACGAATATGTCACGCCCGAGCTTTGCTTCAACTTCCACTATTTCGGCATTCGCAAAATGCACTTCCTGATGCGTGCCAGTGCGATCGTGGTTTTTCCGGGTGGGTTTGGTACTCTGGATGAAACTTTTGAGGCCCTGACACTCATTCAAACGGGACGGATGGAACCCGTCCCGTTCCTGTTGTTTGGCAAAGCGTTCTGGCAAAAAATCATCAATTGGGAAGCCCTTGCCGAGGCGGGAACTATTTCCGAGCAAGATCTAAAGCTGTTCCAGTTTGTGGATACGGCGGCAGAAGCCATTGAAGTAATGGAAGGCTGGGAAAAGACCGCGAAACGCAAGAGCGTTCCGGGGCGCTAGTTCCAAGTTAGGGCGGCCCTCAGGTCGCCCTATTTTCAGCTTAAACCAGCTTCTCTTGCGATCTGCTTTTTGTTTTTACGCACGCGTTCGGTTTCCGACTTCAACTGACCACAAGCGGCCATGATGTCTTCGCCACGGGGACGACGAATGGGCGATGAATATCCCGCGTTGTGAACAATATCCGCAAAGGCGTGAATGCGGTTGTTCGAGCTGCGTTCATAGGGGGCACCGGGCCATGGATTGAAGGGGATGAGGTTGATTTTCGCAGGAATACCCTCGATCAGCTTCGTCAAACGATGGGCGTCTTCGTCGGAATCATTCACCCCTTTGAGCATCACATATTCAAAAGTAATGCGCTCGGAATTACTGACCTTGGGATAGGCCCGCAGCGCATCTAGCAAGGCTTCAATATTCCAGCGTTTGTTGATCGGCACCAAAACGTCGCGCACCTCATCGGTTGTCGCGTGGAAAGACACCGCAAGTTGGCAGCCAATTTCCTCGGCCGTGCGCCAAATTTCGGGAACCACTCCAGAAGTGGACAGCGTGATACGACGGCGCGACAGGGAAATACCCTCGGGATCCATCGCAATTTTCATCGCATCGCGCACGTTTTCAAAATTATAAAGCGGCTCGCCCATGCCCATCAAAACGAGGTTCGACAAAAGCCGTGCTTCAGGCGGGTTTGGCACGCCGAGTTTGGGCCATTCGCCCAAATCGTCCCGCGCAACCAAAACTTGGCCAATAATTTCAGCGGGCGACAGATTGCGCACCAATTTCTGCGTCCCCGTGTGACAGAACGTACAGGTCAAGGTACACCCGACCTGCGAACTCACACAAAGGGTGCCGCGATTTTCCTCGGGAATATAAACGATCTCGACTTCATGGCCGCCCGCAATCCGCACGAGGTATTTGCGCGTTCCATCCTCGGAAACCTGTTTGGTCACAACTTCGGGTATCCGAATTTCGCAAGTGGCCGCCAAAAGTTCGCGATAGTCCTTGGCCAAATTGCTCATCAGAGCAAAATCACGCACGCCTTTTTGATAGATCCACTGCCAGACCTGACCAGCCCGCATTTTGGCCTGTTTTTCCTTGGTCCCGATGGCAATCAGCGCGTCCTGCAAAGCAGGTCGCGTTAAGCCTACAAGATTCACCTTCTCGCTCGGCGCGTCTTTGCGCGGCAAGGTCAGAATATCGGGTGTTACAGCTTTTGAGACAGGCACAATTGGATCGGTCATTTCACTCTCCAGACGGGGACGAAGGCGGGTCTATACAGGGAATCTATCGGAATGCCAAAGGATTCGCTCAAACGAGCGAATCCGCAATTACGTCCAGTTGTAAAATCCTCTCGATAATCTCGAGTTAGGAGCCACACCGTTTTTCAGCTTCATCAATGGCCGCAGTAAATCCAAGCAGGCTAAACGTGTCTTGGGTTTGCGTTCCACGCGAGGAGCGCCCTGTCACAACAGCATCGGCACCGCGCTTCATGGCACCGATAATTTTCGCGTCATCTCCAGAGGTTGCGGGCCATGCGTTCTCTTTGGTGGTGAAGAAATCAAATGTCGTTTCGCCAACTTTGACAGTCACAATCGAGCCATCCGCGAAGGGATAGCCGCCCGTGAACGATATTTCCGAAGTTACCGCAGACCCCGGACGATACGTTACATAAAGCAAAATGTCGCTTCTACGAACGGCCACATCCCGACCATCTTTGGTGTTTTTGGTGCTCTTAGGCGCGGACACGGCCCAACATTCGGTGGGGTCATCCTCAACAAACACACTCCAATCGGTGTTTGCCGCCACACGATTCGTGGATTCTTGGGCACCTGCACTTGTTCCAAAAGCAACACACGCAAGTAGTCCAAAAACAATGCCGTGTGTTTTTGTAAATAGTGATTTCATACTGTTCACAGCCTCCAGCTGTTTTGCCTCAATTTTCCAAGACTGTCGTCACTCTATAGGATGACTTTTGCACTGGTCCTGAGTTTTTATTCTCGATAAGCGTACTTTAGCGTAAAGCGAACGGATTTTAAAAGCCCCGTTGGCGGAAAATTGCTTAAAACTGCCCGCGCGACCAGATGACGGAATTCAAGGAAGCTAAATATGACATCCCCAATCCAAATGGCCGAACTCTGGCGTGGCGGAATTCTCGAATCTTATCACATGGGACACGCCGTAATTTGCGACGAATCTGGTGCGATTGTGAACGCGTGGGGCGACCCCGAGCAGATTATTTTCCCGCGCAGTTCTTGCAAAATGATCCAAGCGCTTCCCTTGATGGAAAGTGGCGCCGCCGAAGCCGCAAACCTTACCCAAGAACAACTTGCGCTCTCCTGTGCCAGCCACCAAGGTGCCGCGATTCACACAACACGTATTAAAAAGTGGTTGTCCGATTTGGGCCTTGGCGACGATGATTTGCGCTGTGGCCCCCAGCCGTCACAGGATGACGCCGAACGAACACGTTTAATTCTGGAACATGAATCCCCATGTCAGCTACATAACAATTGCTCAGGAAAACACGCGGGCTTCTTGACGTTGAACAAACATATCGGCGGGGATGCGGAATATATCGATCCAAACCATCCCGTCCAAACCTCAATTAAGACCGCTTTTGAAGAAGTTACAGGCGTGACCAGTCCCGGATATGGCATCGACGGATGCAGCGCGCCTAATTACGCAACATCGGTTCACGGATTAGCCCGCGCGATGGCCTTTTTCGCAACCGCACGCGAAGGCCAAGGCACTCGCGAAACAGCGGCCGCCAAACTCGTCACAGCCGTGCGCACCTACCCCGAACTCGTGGCGGGGGAAACGCGGGCTTGTACCGAATTGATGCGGGCGATGGACCATAAAGTCGCCGTAAAAACCGGCGCGGACGGTGTTTTTGTTGCTATTCTTCCCGAGCAGAAACTTGGGATCGCGCTAAAAATTACCGATGGTGCAACCCGTGCAAGTGAATGTGCCATTGCCGCGATTCTGGTGAAGCTTGGTGTGTTGGAGGCCAACCACCCTGCAACGCTAAAGCGGATGAATGCGCCTCAGTTAAACAGGCGTGGCATTGAGGCGGCGTGGATTCGGCCGAGCGCAGCTTTCGCCTAGAGTAAATCCCAAAGCAATTTGGCTGCCAACGTCGCTGATGTGATGACCAAAAGGGGTTTTATGACCCGCGCTCCGATCTTCACCGCGAGCGCCGCGCCGCAGGTTGCGCCCGCAATTTGCGCCGCGCCCATGGCCAATCCGGTAAACCACCACGGCGTTGCCACCATGGAAAACGCCACGATCGCGCCAAGGTTTGAAGCGAAATTTAGCAACTTCGTATGCGCCGTTGCTTTAAGAATTCCGTAGCCTCCCAAAGTCACAAAGGCGATCATAAAAAACGATCCTGTCCCAGGCCCAAGCAACCCGTCATATGCCGCAACAAGCGGAATCATCGTGGCCGTAAAAACTGGAACTGACATGCGCCTTGTGCGGTCAAAATCATCCAGACCGGGCTTGAACGCAAAGAAAAGGGCGATGCCAACCATGAGGATAGGCAGGATAAAACGGATCAAATGAACCGGTAGAAACGAGACCATGAACGCGCCCGCAGCAGAGGCGAAAAAGGCAATGATTGCTGGAAAAATCTGCTCCCGCAGCGAGACTTGGCCCGCCCGCGCATAGGACAAGGCGGCGGTCGCTGCGCCAAATACGCCCTGCACTTTGTTGGTTGAAAGCGCCTCAATTGGCGAGGCTCCAGCAATCAATAGAACCGGCACTGTGATCAGGCCGCCACCGCCTGCAATCGCGTCGATGAACCCTGCGAAGAAACCCGCGAGGATCAGGAGTGCAAGGACCTCATAGGTGACTTCAAACATCTACAAAATCAGTTTTGGCATAGCCTTGTAAGTAAAGTAGAGCCGTCAAATCGCCGTGGTTAATTCGAATATCACATTGGGCTGCAACCGTCGGTTTGGCATGCAGAGCAACCCCAGAACCCGCGCGGCCCAGCATCCCAAGATCGTTCGCACCATCCCCAACAGCAAGGACATCCGCTTCCGAAATCCCCAGACGGGTAGTGATTTGTTCAAGTGCGTCGACTTTTGCCTGCCGTCCAAGAATGGGTATTCTCACCTCGCCACTAAGCTTTCCGTCCTTGATAATAAGGGTGTTCGCGCGATTTTCGTCGAACCCTAGCGTGGCCGCGACCTTGGCGGTAAAGGCGGTAAAACCACCTGAAACGAGGGCAGCGTAAGCGCCGTTTGCCTTCATGGTTGCGAGAAGAACGGGGCCACCGGGCATCAAGGTAATGCGTGTTTCCAAAACCTGATCGATGACGGATTCGTCGAGTCCCTTAAGCAAACCCACGCGTTCGCGCAAAGCGCCGTCAAAGTCCAACTCACCGTTCATTGCGCGCGCCGTAATGTCCGCAACACGCGGGCCAACGCCCGCTTCATCGGCCAATTCGTCGATGCATTCTTGCTCGATCATCGTGCTGTCCATATCGGCGAGCAGCATTTTCTTGACGCGATTTTCGCGCGGCTGCACGATCAAATCCACCCCCATGGACTGAAGGTTTTCCCATACGTCCCAACGATTTACAGGCACATCCGCAAGGACAAACTCCGCCGCTTCGCCAACTGAAAGCCAAATCGCATCGCCACCACCCCAAGCATTTCGCAGGGATTCAACGGTCTCGCGGGTAAGCGTGGAAGAAGTGGGGCTGGTAAGGAGCGTGGCTATATACATGGAAGTTTCCGATAGTGGATATTGCGCGGTAAATTTGTGTGACTAACCGCGAATTAGCGCAATTTAGCGGCTTGCGCCAGTCATTGAAGCCCTCTATCTCGATCCGTGGGACACCCTTCCCCAACGAAGGGCTTATATCTGTGAGGATACCATCAATGGCTACCACGACTCCGGCAACGCGCCCGGCCAATCCGCGTTTTTCTTCTGGCCCATGTGCCAAACCTGCTTCCTGGACATTAAACGATCTCGCTGACGCGTCTTTGGGCCGCTCGCATCGTGCAGCTGTCGGCAAAGCAAAACTCAAGGCCGCGATCGAAAACACCCGCGAAATCCTTGGAATCCCTACAGATTATAAAATTGGCATTGTTCCCGCCTCTGATACTGGCGCGATGGAAATGGCGATGTGGTCGCTTTTGGGCGAACGTCCCGCAGAGATGGTTGCATGGGAATCCTTCGGCGCAGGTTGGGTCACGGATGTTGTAAAGCAGCTGAAAATCGAAGCCAATGTGCGCACCGCGGACTATGGCGAAATCGTCGATATGACCGCCGTTGATTACAACAAGGACGTTGTTTTCACATGGAACGGAACGACGTCTGGTGTGCGGATGCCCAACGGCGACGCGATCCCCGCGAACCGCGAAGGCCTGACCATTTGCGACGCCACATCGGCGGCATTCGCGATGGACCTGCCATGGGACAAACTCGACGTTACAACCTTTAGCTGGCAAAAAGTGCTGGGCGGCGAAGCGGCGCACGGGATGTTGATCCTAAGCCCACGTGCCGTGGAACGCCTTGAAAACTATACACCTTCTTGGCCCCTGCCCAAGATTTTCCGCCTTACCAAAGGTGGCAAATTGATCGACGGCATCTTTAGCGGCGAAACAATTAACACGCCTTCGATGCTCTGTGTTGAAGACTATCTTGTGGCGCTTGAATGGTCCAAAAAACAAGGTGGCCTTAAGGGTTTGATCGCTCGTGCGGACGCAAATACTGCTGAGATTTCCAAGTTTGTCGAGACACATGACTGGATCGAATTTCTCGCTGCGGACCCTGCTATTCGCTCCACAACTTCGGTTTGCGTGAAGTTCACGGATGCGCGGATCAAGGACGGTGCAGTGTTTGCCAAGGCCGTTGCAAAGCGCCTCGAAAACGAAGGCGTTGCGCTGGATATCGGTGCGTATCGCGATGCACCAGCGGGTCTTCGGATCTGGTGTGGTGGCACGATTGAAGCCTCCGATGTGGCGGCCTTGATGCCGTGGCTCGACTGGGCGTTCAACGCCGAGATCGCCGCACAATAATCTGTCTGAAGGTTGAAACTTTAAAGTTTTTAAACCTTCAGGCCCCCCCTTTTTTAAACTTTTTAAACTTCTGAGGAGGCCACCATGGCACCTAAAGTTCTCGTTTCCGACAAACTCAGCGACGCTGCTGTTCAAATTTTCCGCGACCGTGGAATCGACGTAGATTTCGAACCCAACCTTGGCAAAGACAAGGACGCGTTACTCGCGAAAATCAAAGACTATGACGGCTTGGCCATTCGCTCGGCGACCAAAGTCACCGAAAAAATCCTCGCTGCTGCCGACAACCTCAAAGTCATCGCGCGCGCTGGCATCGGGGTGGACAATGTTGATATCCCGGCGGCGTCTAAAAAAGGTGTGATCGTCATGAACACGCCGTTTGGCAACATGATCACAACGGCCGAGCATGCGATTGCGATGATGTTTGCGGTGGCCCGTCAAATCCCAGAAGCGAGCGCCAGCACACATGCGGGCAAATGGGAAAAATCCAAATTCATGGGTGTTGAGCTTACGCATAAAACCCTCGGCGTGATCGGCGCGGGCAACATTGGTGGCATCGTTTGTGACCGGGCCGTTGGTCTGAAAATGAAAGTGATCGCCTATGATCCCTTCCTTTCGGAAGAACGCGCAGCGAAACTTGGCGTTACAAAAGTAGAACTCGACGAGTTGCTTGAACGTTCCGATTTCATCACGCTGCACGTGCCTGCAACCGACGCGACACGCGGCATGATCAACGCCGAGACAATTGCGAAAATGAAAAAAGGTGTGCGCATTATCAACTGTGCGCGCGGCGGTCTGGTGATCGAAACGGACCTTGCCGAAGCCCTAAAATCCGGCCATGTCGCTGGCGCTGCCTTTGATGTTTTCGAAGTTGAGCCTGCGACGGACAGCCCATTGTTCAACCTTCCCAACGTGGTTTGCACGCCGCACCTTGGCGCATCCACCACTGAAGCCCAAGAAAATGTCGCGGTGCAAGTTGCCGAGCAAATGTCCGACTACCTCCTCACTGGAGCCGTCACAAATGCACTCAACATGCCATCGGTCACTGCCGAAGAAGCCAAAATCATGGGCCCTTGGATCAAACTTGCCGAGCACCTTGGCGCGTTCATCGGCCAATTGACCGACGAACCCATCAAGGCCATCAACATCACCTATGATGGCACGGTTGCCGAAATGAACTTGGCCGCCCTCGAATGTGCAGCGATTGCTGGCATCATGCAGTCGACAAACCCCGACGTTAACATGGTTTCAGCGCCAGTTATCGCCAAGGACCGTGGCATTAAAATCAGCAAAACCACGCAGGAAAAATCGGGTGCGTTTGATGCTTATATCAAGGTAACGATCGCCACGGCGAAACGGGAACGCTCGATTGCGGGAACTGTTTTCAACGACGGCAAGCCACGTTTCATCCAGATCAAAGGCATCAACATCGACGCCGAAGTCGGCGCGCATATGCTCTATACCACCAACAAAGATGTTCCGGGCATTATCGGGACATTGGGCGGCATCATGGGTGAAAACGGCGTCAATATCGCCAACTTCACTTTGGGTCGTGCAGATCAAGGCGGCGACGCGATTGCACTGTTGTATGTGGACGGAAAAGTATCAGACACCGTCCTGAAAAAACTCACGGATACGGGCTTGTTCCAATCCGTGAAGCCTTTGGAATTCGACGCTACCTAGGCCCACGGGTACTGAGAATTTCACAGAAGATCCGCCGGTTTTGCTGGCGGGTCTTTTGTGGTTTTATCGCAAAATAATCTTGAAGGAACACAATATGCGCACGTATGCAATCGGTGATATCCACGGACAACTCGACATGCTGCATGATGCGCACGACCGTATCGCACAGGACAAAAAGCGTGTGCAGGATACTGAAGCGCCGATTGTGCATTTGGGTGATTTGGTGGACCGAGGGCCCGCGTGCAAAGCAGTGGTGCAATATCTTCTCGACGGGATTGATGCTGGTGAAAACTGGGTCGTCCTGATGGGAAATCACGACCGGATGTTCCTGTGGTATTTGGAAGAAGTGTCCAAAAACGACCCGCATTTATTTATCGGTCTCGACTGGCTGAATGCGCGGATTGGCGGCACGGAAACGCTGGCGTCCTATGGTGTCGAGGTTGACGCGAAGCGGCGCTATGGCGAAGTTCATGCCGAGGCGCGCAGCAGTGTTCCGCAATCCCACATCAATTTCCTGAGCCAACGGCCGACGTCCTTTACACGCGGCGATGTGCATTTTGTACATGCGGGGATTCGCCCGACAGTGCCTTTGAATGCCCAAGATGAGGATGATCTGGTTTGGATTCGCGAAGGTTTTTTGGACAGCGATGTGGACCACGGGGCGCTTATTGTGCACGGGCATACCGCGTTAACCCATGCAACGCGCTATCCTAACCGCGTTAATTTGGACAGTTCTGCGGCCTATGGAAACCACCTGACAGCCGCCGTTTTTGAGGGGCGGGATGTTTGGCAACTATCGTCAACTGAGCGCGAGGAAATTACGCGGCACGAGGTTCCAACAACCCTGCCAGAGGCGCATTTTTTCAAGCGTTAGACCGACGTGACGTAATTCTTTGCGTGCGCCGTCAGAATGCTAGGCTTTTCCAAAATGACATTGGAGAGAGCCATGACAGACATCGTAATTCTAGGCGGCGCGCGGACGGCCGTTGGCAGTTTTGGCAAGAGTTTGGTCGGCGTTGCTCCGACGGAATTGGGTACAATCGTCGCCAAAGAAGCCATGTTGCGCGCGGGTGTTGAACCGGCGCAAATTGGCACAGCGGTTTTTGGAACCGTGATCAATACTGAACCACAAGACATGTATCTCTCACGCGTTTGCGCGCGGCAGGCAGGTGTGCCAGACGGGGTTCCCGCGATGAATGTGAACCGACTTTGCGGGTCAGGAGTTCAGGCACAAATTTCGGTGATTCAGTCTCTAATGCTGGGAGATTGTGACTTTGGGCTGGCCGGAGGGGCGGAGAATATGAGCCGTTCGCCGTATATCCTCCCTGCGGCGCGTTGGGGCGCGAAAATGGGCGATGCCGTGGCACAGGACATGATGCTGGGCACCCTGAACTGTCCGTTCGGCTCTGGGCACATGGGTGTTACCGCCGAGAACGTGGCACAGGAACATGAAATCACGCGGGCGCAGCAAGACGCCTTTGCGCTTGCGAGCCAAGAGAAGGCAATTGCAGCAATTGAGAACGGATATTTCACGAGCCAAATCGTACCGGTTGAAATCAAGGTGAAGCGCGAGACGGTTCAGTTTGATACCGACGAGCATCCGCGTGCAACGACGCTTGAGGCCTTGGCGGGGTTGCGCCCAGCGTTTCAAAAGGACGGGACCGTTACAGCGGGCAATGCATCGGGGATCAACGACGGGGCGGCGGCCTTGGTTTATGCCACGGCGTCGGCGGCGGAAAAAGCGGGTCTAACGCCGCGTGCGCGGGTCTTGGGCTATGGGATCGCGGGGGTGCGACCCGAGGTTATGGGGATCGGGCCTGTGCCAGCGGTTCGTGACCTATTGGCGAGAACGGGCCTCAAAATGAGCGACTTTGATGTGATTGAAAGCAACGAAGCGTTTGCCTCTCAGGCCTTGGCCGTAGCGAAGGAATTGGGGATGGATCCCGCCGTGATTAACCCAAACGGCGGGGCGATTGCGCTTGGACATCCCGTGGGCGCGACGGGGGCGATTTTGACAGTGAAGGCGCTGTATGAATTGGAACGCACGGCCGGAAAACGCGCCTTGATAACCATGTGCATTGGCGGCGGTCAGGGGATCGCGCTGGCCATCGAAAGGCTCTAACTCGCCTGAATTCAGTTCACAAACACATCGGTGCGCGCGGAACGGCCCTGCGCATCGATCACCGAAAGCGAGACAAATCCGCGCCCCGGATAGGGCAGCGAGACCTCGCGAGAGCGCGTGCCAGATTCCACCAACGCTCCGTTCAAAAGCCATGTGAATGGCGCTTCTCCGTCGCGGACTTTGGCGACGAACACATCCATTTTTTCGAGGATTGCCCCATCGGGGGGGAAGGCCAGTTCGGGTCCGCCCATTGGTGCGCTAAAGGCGGCGTCGCGGGGGCGGAATTCTTTTAGGGGCTGAGGGAGGTCGGCGTTTGCCACCGTGAGGGCGGCGGCGGGTGGCGGGGCAAGGGGATAGGTTGGTTGATTAAGGCGGGCGAAGGCTTCGAACAAAATCGGCGCTGCGAGTTCGCCGCCAAAAATGCCGGGTAAGGACGTCCCATCGGCGCGGCCCATCCAAACGCCCGTCACGTATTTGCCGTCAAAGCCAATCGCCCAAGCGTCGCGGTGGCCATAGCTGGTTCCGGTTTTATAGGCGATGCGGCCTTTGGGAGCGTTTTTGGGCGGGGCGACTCCTGCGAGGATATCGTTGACGTACCACGCGGGAATCGGGGCCAGAAAACGGCGTCCTGTGCGGGTAGGTTCTTCCTCTTGGCGCCAATAGAGGGGACGCGTTAGACCGCCTTCGGCGAGGCCGCCATAGAGGGTGACAAGATCGGTCAATGTGACCCCAACCCCGCCCAAGGCGACCGCAAGGCCCGCCTTGCCACCGGGAATGATGGGGGTCACGCCGGCCTGTTTTAGAGCCGCAACGAGGCGTGCGGGGCCAAGCGCTTGGGTGAGGGAAACCACGGGGATATTGAGCGAGAGTTGGAGCGCTTTTCGCACCGGTAAAAGGCCGCGAAACTGACCGTCGAAATTTTGCGGCACGTAGGAGCCAAAAGCAGTGGGGCGGTCTTGGATCAGGGTCTCGGGATGCGCGAGCCCTTGGTCAAACGCGAGGCCATAGATGAGCGGCTTAAGGGTTGAACCGGGGGAGCGCACGGCGTTGGTCATATCGACAAACCCACGGCGACGCGTGTTTTTGTACCCCGCCGATCCGACACTTGCGAGGATTTCGCCCGTTGTGTGATCGGCGAGAAGAATTGCGACCTGCATCGACTCGTTTTGGTTTCTGAGGGCGGTAATGGCGAGGGCCTCAAGGGATTCCTGAAGCCGCGCATCAACCGTAAGATAGTGCTCGCTGCGCAGCGGAGCTTGACCGATTGCGCGGTCAGAGAGATGCGGCGCGAGACGGGGAAATTCGTGTCTATTCCTAGGAATAGGCTCTGTTTTTGCGGCAACAATCTCGTCGGGGGGCAGTACATTTGCCAACGCGAGGCGGTCTAAAATACGGTCACGGGCAAGATGTGCATTTTCGGAATTCAGGTCAGGACGACGCCCTTCTGGCGATTGGGGGAGCGCCACGAGCAGCGCGGCCTCGGCGGCGGTCAGGCGTCGGGCGGACTTAGCGAAATAGGCGCGAGACGCGGCGCGCACCCCTTCGATATTGCCGCCAAACGGCGCACGGTTGAGATAGAGCGTGAGGATTTCGTCTTTGGTGAGGGTGCGTTCGAGCGCCAAGGCCAGTCGGATTTGGCGGATTTTCCCTTGCCAACTCCCCGTGCTTCCGCCCTCAAGCAGACGCGCGACTTGCATGGTAAGAGTGGACGCGCCAGAGATGATGTGACCGTTCCAAATCGCTTGGCTGGCGGCACGACTCATGGCGCGCAAATCGACCCCATTGTGGGTGAAAAAGCGTTTATCTTCGAAGGCAATCAACATATCGACATAGCGCGGATCGACGTGATCCAAGGTTGTCGCAAGGCGCCAATACCCGCCCGAAGTGGTATAGGCCCGAAGCAGTGCGCCGCTGCGATCCCGCACTTCGACCGAGGTTTCCTGAACGATCGGGGGCAGCTCTGTGTCGCGCACCCATTGGTCGAACCGGTCGCGCAAAGTTGCCAGCATGAGGAGGAACACGGCGAGGAAAACGAGCCCCCGCCATGTGATGTGTCTGAGTATCATTCCACGACAGAAACGCGGCCAGAATCGGTATGGGCGCGGAATTGAGGCCGGTACATATCTTCAACACTGGCGGCGGGGTGATGATAGTCGCCGGGAGAAACCGCACGTACGATATAGGCCAGATTGAACGCTTTGTCGGACCGATGATTTACGGCCGCGAGGAAGCGATCCTGACGGTATTCGGCGTTTTCGACGTAGATATCCAAATCGAGCCATTCGAGGGATTTGATATCGCCCGCTTGCAGCAAGGATGGGTTGTCGATTTCAAAGCCTGCAGGGAGGGGATCGGCGACCATCAGGCGGGCCTCGAGATTGCGGAAGGGGGCAATTTCAAGGACGGTGACCAGTCGGGTTCCGGCACTAACGCTGTCCAAAGTTACAGCATCGCCATCCATGGTGAAATAGCTGCGGGTGATGCTCATGCCGTTGCCGCGCGCGGGTTCGGGCACTTCGGGGACGCCATAGGTGGTGACGGTGACTTGCTGGGATTTTCCCGATTGGTTGCGAATATCGAGCGATTGTCCCGCATTGGTTTGGGCGTCAAGCACGCGCACAAGTGGCCCAGTTGCGGGGACGCCATCCACCGTGAAGCCTGCGACGGAGGGATCCTCAAGCAGGGCATTCGCGGCCATGAGCGTCCACATATTTTCTTGGGTAGAGCGCGTGGTTTCGCCGTTTTGAGTGACCAATTGCGTGAGGGCGTCGATATCCAGCGCGGTGGAACCAGATTCCACAGCAAGGGTGATAACCGCGGCAGTATCGCGCAGGTTCGTGCCGAAATCAGCGCGCCAGTATTGACGATCACGGTCAGATTCCATCTGCGAGAGGGAAACGGCGGCTTTCTTAAACATCCGATCCGCGCGGGTTTGATCGCCATAACTCGCCAGTGCCGCGCCTATTTGGGCTTGGGCAAGGGGCGTTGCGAAAGCGTCGCCTTTTACATCGGCATAGTAACGCAAATCGCCCATCGCCGCCGCCCCTTCGCGGGCAAGAACGAGGAGCGCGTAGGCAAGACCCTCGCCACCAGAGTCAAAATCGGCGTTGTAGTTCACTTGGTTGCGCAGGTTGTCCAAGGCAGAGCGCAGAGCGAGATCGGGCACGTCATGCCCCGTGACGCGTGCACGCGACAGGAAATCGGTCACATAGGCATCAAGCCAAAGAGAGCCGGATTCCGGACGCCACAGACCGAAGGCTCCGCTGGAAGATTGATTGGCCAAAACCTCGATTATGGCCTGATCGATCCGCAGGTTGAGGCCCTCGGGGGTATCGAGGTCCATCGCCTCGGCAACGGAACTTAGATAGAGCAACGGCATCGCGCGGGAGGTGACTTGCTCGGTGCAGCCATAGGGGTATCGATCCAGCGCGGACAGAAGGCCGGGGGCATCAAACTGTGCGAGGGTGCCTATTGCCAAAGTGGCTTCGCCCGTTCCCGGAAGGAGGCCCGCGAAAACGTCGTTGTTAAAGAGCAGGCTTTTGTCGTTCGCGAGGTCAAAGCGACTGGTGCGCATCACGGCGGGATCGTTGTTTTGCACGGGGAGCGTTAGGGTCTTTTCCAAGATTTTTCCGTCGGGCGTGATCAGGGTAATTGCGATTTCCTGAAGGCCCGTATGCGTGGCACGAATGGGAACCGTCAGGCGCGCGGTGCCTTTCTCGGCCAACTCGAACCCTGTGGCCAAAGCGGTGATGTCGAGATCAAGACCCGCGGAGGAAACCGCGATGTCCATGTGACCAGCGGGGCCTTTTGCATGCACGATTTCGAGCAGTAGGCGCGAGGTGTCGTTGGGGGCCATAAAGCGCGGTACAGAAGCCGTGACAACGATGGGATCGCGCACGAGGATATCGGCCTGTGCTTCGCCCACGGCGGTGTCCGACCAGACCACGGCCATCAAGCGGACGGTGCCGTTGAAGGAGGGTAGGTCGAAGGTGGTTTGGACCGTGCCATCGGCGGCAACTTTGAGCGGACCCGAGAAATACGCGACCAGTTCTTCGGTGGGGGGCGGTGCGTCAAAACTTCCGCTTTGGGCCGCGTCGCCACCCGAGCGTACTTCGCCCATCGCGCCGTTCATGCCATCCAGAAGACGGCCGTAAATATCGCGCAGACCGACGCCGAGGCGGCGCTGGCCAAAGTAGTGACCAGACACATCGGGGGCCTCAAATCCTGTGAGATTGAGAATGCCAACATCGACGGCGGCGATGGTGACGTAAGTGTCTTCATGTGGCTCTATTCCGTCGACTTTGAGCGAAACATCGAGCGGGCCGCGCGGGGCGACCTCCTCTGGTGTTAGGAAAGTTGCGGTCAAAACACGCGCCCCCGGATCGACGGGCGCATAGGACAGACCCAGCGCGCGGGCGGGATTATGTTTGGTCGCCGCATCCATGGGCCGGATGACCGTGGCTGTCACATATGCGCCGCCGCCCCAAGCCTCGGTGACGGGGAGGGAGATGGTGTTTTCGCCCTCAACCACGTCGATCACTTGCATATCAATCAGGTGGTTTGACATTACCGTAATCAAGGCCTTGCCAGCATAGCGCGGCACAAAACGCAGGGTCGCGGTTTCGCCCGGAACGTAGCTCGCTTTGTCCAAGGAAACGTCGAGCACGTCGGGCGTGGTGGTCACATCGGCGGCGACATACCAACCGGCGTAGAAGTCCAGCGAACTTGAGAGGGCTTCACCGCCTGCGCGCTCCACGACCAGTTCATAATGGCCCCACTCAACGGGGGTGCTTACGGTGATTGGGTCGCCGGTAAAGGTGAGGGAACCGCTATCAACGCGGGTGCGGCGGGTGATCGGTTCATAGTCCCAATTGCCGTATTGTTGGTACCATTGATAGGTGGTTTCCACGCGATTGACCGCATAGACCAAGTCCATCGAAACGGGGGTTTGGGTCTTGTCCAAGGCTAGAATTAGGAACTCGGCAGCTGTGCCCTCGGCGACCACGTCGTCAAACTGGGGTTTGATCCCGATGACCGATCCCACAAGATCAAGATCGCGGGTTTCGCGGCGCTCAACAGGACGACCCGACCCTTCGGTGACCGAAAAGGTGAAATCAGCGCTCAGAGGGCGGTTTGCACCGTCGCTTTCGGGGAGTGTGAGCACAGCGTTTGCCAGCCCTTGGGCGTCGGTATCGCCGCCGTCAAAATACGTGCGCTCGGCATAGAAACTCTCGTCGTAGCGGCCGAATTGATACCCAGGATAGGCGCTTAGGCCTTCAGATGCGCGCAAGGACACCGAACCAGATACCCCCATCCCCTCGGCGGGGGCACCAAAGAGGTATTTCACATCAAAAGCCACGGACATATCCTGTCCCGGGCGCAGAGGGGTGTCGGCAAAGTCCCATGTGAAATCAATACGTTCGGGGAGAAAATCTTCAACAAGGAAGGTTTGGGTTGCGAGAGCCGCGACCTCAGGGTCGGCATATAGGGCAAGCGTCCATTTTCCACGCGGCGCCGTGGCGGCAATTGGCAGCGAAAGTACGTGACCGCCCATCTCGGAGGAGGTGGAAACTTGCCGCGTATATTCAACCCCATCGGGGCGGCGCAAAATGGCAGTTACAGGCACATTTTGCAGCGCTTGGGAGGCTTGGTCACGCAAAAGAGCGGTCACATTTACTGTCTCGCCCGCACGATACGCACCGCGATCCGTGGTCATGAAAACGTCAATCGGAGGCGCGGGAGGCCGCCCCTCAACACCGCGATCCGAGAGATCAAATTCGGCATCCTTGAGCGAGAGAAAGGCGATATCGGTTTCGCCATCCGTGACCGTCACAAGCGCGGGCGCGCGGCCGCCAGTGCCCAAAGTGAGCCCCGCATCAAAATGAACATAACCCTTTGCATCGGTTAGCCCCTCGGCCAGCACGGAGTTCGCCTCAGAAAGCAAGGTGACCGTCACGCCGGACTTTACGTCGGCACTCGCAAGGCTGCGCACAAACACGTGCAACCCATCAATGCCACTCGCCGTAGCGACCCCAAGATCAGAGAGCACAAACCACTGGGTTGCGGGCGGATTATCATAGGGGTCGGTGCCCGGAATGCTGGCTTTGAGCGCATAGATTCCCGCAGGCTGCCCCGCAAGTGCTTCATCAAGCGGCAGGCGCGTGGTGACGTCTTGGTTAAGGTCTTGCGTGAGGGTCGCCGTGCCCGTCCAGATATCTTCGGCAATTTCACTGGCGAAGGTTTGCTCGGTCCATGTGGACATGGGGCGACCGAAGTAGTTGTCCTGAATGGCGCGCAACAGATTGCGGTCCGAAACGCGGCGCAGGGTTAGGTCGATCTCGCTCGCATTAACCGATTCAATCGGCAGGGCGGCATTGGGGGTTTTGGGAAGGACATAAGCGCGACTTGGGAAGCTGACGCTGGGGGTTCTATCGCGGACATATCCAGTGATTTCGACGTCTTTTGCGAGGGTCTCGCCACTGGCAGCAGGTAGCCCTTGGCGGAAGGTGAATTTGGCGCGTTCGCCGTGGGATAGACCCGAAATACAGAGGCGATCATTCTCGACTTCTACGGCAAGCGAGGCACTTGGAAACTGCATGTAGGATGTATAATCAACCCCAGCGGCAACCAGATTTTCGGAGAAGGTTGCACAGATGCGCGGAGCGGCCAAATCGCTCTCGATTTCGTTGCCCGTAATGCGGAATCCGTATTTGGCAATGGCGCTTTCTAGGAGGGCATCCGCATCGGCCCGCGGCGCGATTTCTGCGACTTTGTTGAGGGCGGGAATCATCTGGCGACCACGGTTGTTTGCTTCATACGCGAGCGCGAGTTGGAAAAGCGCGTTGGATTTTTGCGGATTGTTAACTGCGCGAATATATCCGTTTATCGCGGCCCACATCGCGCGTTGGCGATAGGTGTTTTGCGTGGCGCTGTTCTCAAACTTCACGGCCAGTGCAAGACGCGCATATTCAACCCATAAATCCGACGTATCCGTTAGGGACAGTGCGCCGCCAACAAAGTGCAGCGCATTCATCAGATCGCCATTGGCCTCACGATCACTGGCGGAATTCAACAGGTCTTCGGCACCCCATTCGCCACTATAGTGATACTGACCAAGGTTTGCCGCCAAGGTATAAGCCCCATCCCGTAGCGGTTGGCCGACAAAGGAAATTTCAGACAATCGCTGTTCAGCAGAAGCAACCAATCGAGGGTCATTATCCCAGACACGGCCCGAAAGCGCCCCTTCATAAGCGACTGTATCTTCGACACTTTTCTTGGTGAAACAGGCATTAGAGCGCTTATTGAAGGTAAAGGCTTTGCACTGAGTATCGGCCAAACAGGTACGCTGACAAACCTCGAAAGTTGTATCAAAAATGGACTGTAAATCAGCGCCGTAAAAATCCAAATCACGGGAAATCGAGAACCGCCGGTCCGGCATACCATCCTGCGCGGCGACGCTTATTGGCAGGAGCAAGAGAAAAGCGAAAACGGCAAAAATAATGCGCATGGGAAACCCTCAAAATGAATCGTTCGAAGCCTTGCACAAATTTTGTTAAAAATCCACCAACTGCCTTTTATCAGGCCAATTTAGATGTCCTTAAGAATCTTTTTACCAGAATCGCCCAAACTCGCTTTCTTAAGCATTCTTCGGGGCATAATTTTGGAATGAACATCGCCAACAAGCTAGCTCAAGAACGGCGCGCACGTCTTGCGGCGGAGCGATTGCTAGAGCAAAAACAATCGGAGTTGTTCAACGCGAATTCGCGGCTGGGGGATCATGCCCGAGCGCTATCCAATCAAATTGTCGAAAAACGCAAAGAAGTGAAGGATGTTCGAAGCGCTGCTGCAACGCTAAAAAACGAAAAGCACCAAGTATTATCTGACCTTCGGAATGCGGAAACCAAAGTTCAAATTGCGGAACGACGTCTTTGGGATTCCATTGAAACAATTCCGGACGGGTTTGCCGTTTTTGACAAAGACAATAATCTAATTTCTGCTAATCGCGCGTATTTGGCCATTTTCGACGAACTTGAAGATGTGCGAACGGGGATCAACTATTCCCAAATCCTTGAGTTTTTTAGCGATGAAGGCATTGTTGATACCGAGGGCGAGACGCGCGCCGAGTGGCGGGAGTCTATGCTTGACCGATGGCAATCCCCCGAGATTGAACCTCGTACCCTAAAAATGTGGAACAACCAGTTTATCAAGCTCATTGATCGGCGGGCGGACGCCGGCGATACCGTGTCTTTGGCGATCAATATTACCGAAACAATTCGGTATGAAGCGGAGTTGAAAGAAGAACGCACCAAGGCCGAGGCCGCCAATCGCGCAAAATCTGCCTTTTTGGCCAATATGAGCCACGAAATCCGCACGCCCATGAACGGTGTCGTAGGCATGGCCGACATCCTTTCGGACACCCCGCTGAACGACGAGCAAAAGCTGTATATTGATACCATCAAACACTCGGGCGAAGCGCTCCTTGTCATTATTAATGACATTCTTGACTACTCCAAGATCGAAGCGGAAAAACTAATCCTTCAGCCAGAACCATTTGATCTAGAGAAGAATCTCCATGAAATACTCATGCTTTTGCAACCATCGGCCCATGACAAGGGTATCGACCTCATTATCGATTATGCTCCGCACTTGCCTTCGAACTATTTGGGGGACCCAGGACGTATTCGCCAGATATTAACCAATTTAATAGGAAACGCCGTCAAGTTCACCCCCAAAGGCCACGTCCTTGTGCAAGTTTTAGAGTTGCCTTCCGAGCAACGAAACGTGGCTAATATCCAAGTCTCGATTACGGATACGGGCATTGGCATTCCCGAAGATATGGTCGACTATATTTTTGGGGAATTCAACCAGGTTGAGGATGACCGGAACAGGAAGTTTGAGGGCACCGGACTGGGCCTCGCAATTTCTAAACAACTGGTTGAGTTAATGGGCGGCAAAATCTGGGTGACGTCGCAATATCGCGTTGGGTCATGTTTCAGCTTCAGACTTCAACTACAGACGACTACGGGGCCCGCCCATATTAGCGCTGAACACTTCGAGAATCTATCGAGCGCCTATGTGTTCGAAGACCAATCGGAACTTGCCCATATCATTGCCACACAGTTGAATCCTATGGGGATTGAAACCATCGCACCTCCCTCGCTCTCACTGGCTCTGGCGGAAAACGCTGCTGATTTTTTTGTCGTCGGTGTGAGTTTTCATGGATTAGGGGCGCATGAAATTATTGAAAAAATCACTGAGGCAGGGGCGAACAAACCGATCCTTTTGGTTGCTTCTGGAAAAACGGTGCTTCCCGCTAACGCGAAAACGGCTCAATGCCTGCAATACCCCATTCGCAAGTGCGACCTCCATAGCGCTCTGCGACGTATTTCCACCATTCTATCCGATCCGGCGCAACTCATTCCGGCCCTGCCAACCGATTCCTCGACAGCCGCTCAGACAAACATTGTTGCGCCCAATCCTACCCCCCCCGAAGATGAGGTCATTGACGGGTCGCCTCGCAGAATGCGCGTGCTTACTGCAGAGGACAATAAAACCAATCAATTGGTTTTTCGAAAGATGGTTAAAAATCTCGATATCGACCTCAAGTTTGCGAACAACGGCCGTGAGGCCATTGAATTGTTCCAGAGTTTTCGACCCGACGTTATTTTTATGGACATTTCCATGCCAGAAGTTGACGGCAAGGAAGCCACACGATCGATTCGGAAAATCGAAACTCAAGATGGATTAAAGCACACGCCCATCATCGCGCTCACGGCCCATGCTATGCCCGAGGATAAGGACGAAATTTTGAAAGCTGGCTTGGATGAATATTCCACCAAACCCCTTCGAAAAGCCATTATTTTCGAAAAAATAGAGAAACACCTCCCTCATGGTGCTTTGCCAATTCGACTACCAACCGAGGCGTTGGAAGCTACGCCATTGGCTTAATAAACACGGGTTGCTCAGGGGTCGAGCGCTCAGGAGCAAACAGAAACCCGCCACTTTCAAAATCGCGAAGGCCTTGGGGATCTTCAATACGGTTTTGAATAACAAATCTCGCCATCGCCCCGCGTGCTTTCTTGGCGCTAAAACTAATTATTTTCGGCCCGCCAGGACGATCTTCCAAAAACTGGGGTGTCACGATTTTCAAGTTGAGCACCGATTGATCAACGGCCGTGAAATACTCCTTGGACGCGCAATTTACGAGGATATCGCTGCCACTGGCTTGGGCGGTATCATTGAGGGCCCTAGCAATTCGGCTCCCCCAATATGCATACAGCGTTTTTCCCTGGCGCGTTTTTAATCGGCTGCCCATTTCCAAACGATAGGGTTGAATGAGATCGTGAGGTGCCAGCACGCCGTACAGGCCCGACAATATCCGCAAATGCCCACGTGCGAAATCCATCTCGTCGGCATCTAGGCTCGAAGCTTCGAGACCCAAATAGGTGTCACCCGCAAAGGCGTAGGCCGCTTGTTTAGCGTTTTCCAATGTTGATTCCGGTTCAAAATCGCGAAACCTTTGCGCGTTGAGTTTGGCGAGATCTGAACTAATAGACATTAGTTCTTGAAGCTTTTTGACGGAAAGGCGACTCGCGGTGGCCGCGAGCGAGGTAGCGTCCTCCTGAAACTTCGGAAAGGACACGGGGCTGTCAATGGGATCAAAATTTAAACGTTTTGCGGGGGAGATTACGGTTAGCATTTTTCAATCTTCTTTCAAAACTTCAAGAAACGCGGGGCCAAAGCGCTCAGCTTTTACCGCCCCCATACCGGACACACGTTCTAAATTATCCAACGACGCCGGTTTTCGCTCAGCTATATGGCGCAGCGTGGACGTGCTGCAACTTAGGTATTTATCCAATCCAGACTCGCCGCGCGCCAGTCGAACCTGTGTTTCGGCAAGCTTGTCAAAAACATCCCCCGAGGCCCTGCCCGCTATTTTTCGGCGCAAGGGGTGCATATTTTCGGATGCCGCCCCAACGATGACCTCCAGAAAAACAGCGCCGTAGGTTTCGAGCTTTTTCGCACCGACGCCGCCAATACGCGCCATATCGTCGAGATTTTTCGGGCGCGTTTCCGCCATTTCGATAAGCGTTTTGTCGTTAAAAACAACATAGGCGGGTACGCGCGCCGTTTCGGCGAGGGCGCGGCGTTTGGCTTTTAGCGCGCTGAGGAGCGGTTCATCCTCATCGGAAACCATGCGTTTGATCGCAGGCGTCCGCGTTTCGGATGCCTTTTTGATCAGATCGCGCCGCAACTCAATCGTTGTTTCGTCGCGCAAGAGGGGGCGCGCCGCTTGGGTCATCCGGAGGGCGCCGTATCGCTCGGCGTCGGGGCGCACCAAATCATGCCCCATCATTTGCCGGAAAATCGCTTGCCACTCGCGCTTATTGAACTCTTTTCCAACGCCAAAAGTTGGCAAAGCGTCGTGGCCGCGTTCGCGGACTTTTGGCGACACATTCCCGATGAGGATGTCGATGAGGTGGCCCGCGCCAAAATATTCATTCGTGCGCAAAATCGCGGAGAGGGCTTTTCGCACCGCGATGGTGCCGTCAAAAATATCCGCGGGCGTTTCACATAGGTCGCAATTTCCGCAAGGCTGGCTTTCCTCGTCAAAATAGGACAGCAGGTTTTGACGGCGACACCGCAGCGCTTCGGCCAATCCGAGTAACGCATTGAGACGCGCATGATCCGCCATCCGCCGATCAGGTGGAGCGAGCCCTTCGTCGATTTGGGTCCTGCGCAGGCGAACATCTTCGGAACCGAACAACGTCAGGGTTTCCGCTGGGGCCCCGTCACGACCCGCACGGCCGATTTCCTGATAATACGTTTCGATGGATTTGGGCAAATCTGCGTGGGCGACCCATCGAATATCGGGTTTATCGATGCCCATACCAAAGGCCACGGTCGCGGTGACGATCAAGCCATCTTCCCGCTGAAACCGGCTTTCCACAATGCGGCGATCATCGGCCTGCATTCCACCATGGTAATGTAATGCGTGGTGGCCAGCATCGCGCAAGGCGCTGGCGAGGGCCTCGGTTTTCGCACGACTGGCGCAATAAACGATCCCCGGCTGGCCTTTGCGTGCGGCGGCGAAGGCCAGAATTTGCCCGCGCGGGCCATCTTTTGCTTCAAATTTCAGGTGGATATTGGGCCTGTCAAACCCGTGCAGGAAGGTTTCTGGCTGCACATTATTAAAGAGGCGCTCGACAATTTCATCGCGGGTTTCTTGATCGGCAGTTGCCGTGAACGCCGCGAGGGGTACGCCAAGAAGCTCCCGCAACTCGCCGATTTTGAGGTAGTCGGGACGGAAATCATGGCCCCAAGCTGAGACGCAATGGGCCTCGTCCACGGCAATGAGACTGACGCCGATGCGGCGCAACATGTTCATCGTGCCGCCATTCGCAAGCCGTTCGGGCGCCAGATATAACAGCTTTAAGCGGCCTGCATCCAGTGCTTCAAACACCAGTGCGGTTTCTTCTTCGGTGTTTCCAGAGGTTAAGGCTCCGGCTTCGACCCCCGCCTCTTTGAGAGCACGCACTTGATCGCGCATAAGGGCGATCAGCGGGGAAATAACAACCGTTACACCGCTACGCACCAATGCGGGAAGTTGGAAACACAGCGATTTTCCGCCCCCAGTTGGCATGATCGCGAGAGTGTTTTTGCCGTTGGTAACGGCATCAACGATCTCCTCTTGGCCGGGTCGAAATTCATCAAACCCGAAGACAGAAGAGAGGAGCGATTGCGCGGTGGTCATGGCCTGTGGTGCTGCTTTTTTGGTTGTCACCACAATCCCACAGGCTGTGCGCAAGGGCAAGCGATCCTAGAAGAAAAGCGCTGCGTTATTTTGAAGAAGAATGCGGACGATGATCAGCGCGAGAAAGGTAACCAGCGGCGCGAGATCAAGCCCCCCCATTTCGGGCAGAAAACGGCGAATTCGACTGTAAATCGGCTCAAGTAATTTGTTCAACCCAAACCAAAGTTGCGCGACAAGCGGTTGGCGCAAATTCAGAACCTGAAAGTTAATCAGCCAACTCATGATGATGTGCGCAATCATGATGTACCACGCGACACTGATGAGCAGATTTAGAATTTGATAGAGTGAAGACATGAACCGAACCTTTTTGCTTTGTTTCCCTCAAGTAAAGGTCGTAGCGCGCGCTGACAAGAGTTTAGGTGGATTTGCCGCGACGTAGGTATTGACGATAGGTCAGTTACGCGCCAAGCCAATGCAAAAAGGAGTTCCCAATGTATCCGTTTTTCCGAATGGGCAAAGAAGTCGTTAAGTTCCGAAATGCCCCCGCGCTCGAACTTGGGGAAACGCATGTCTCGCACCACATCTGCTGGCCTTGGGATCTGGATTTTTGGTTCGAGCTTAACAATGGTCGCACCCTTTCGATTTATGACCTTGGGCGTATTCCATTGGCCACACGTACTGGCGTTATGAAAACGCTGAAGGCGCAGAAATGGGGCCTAACGGTTGCCGGATCGAGCGTTCGGTACCGACGCCGCGTGCGCGCATTTGACCGCCTCGAAATGCACAGTCGCCTTGTAACGTGGGATGCGCGGTTCATCTTTCTGGAGCAATCGATGTGGTATAAGGGCGAATGTACGAGCCATGCGCTGTTCAGAATGGCGATAACGGATCGCAACGGGATTGTTGCGACAGATCGCGTTATGACGGCGATGGGTGTGGAAACGGCTGCTCCCGCGATGCCAGAATGGGTCGCCGCTTGGGTGGGTGCCGAAGGTCAACGCCCGTGGCCACCAATGCAGGACGCCCTCTAAAACCTTGCGCAAAGAGCCACTTCTCTATTCAGTTGTTTGAAAAAGACGTAGAGGAATAGGCATGACAGAGGTTTCCGCGAAGAAACGCATCTGGGGATGGATGATGTTTGATTGGGCTAGCCAACCTTATCATACGTTGCTTTTGACCTTTATTTTCGGACCTTATTTTGCGGAAATCGTCGCTAACTCGCTGATGACTTCGGGCATGACGCCCGATGCCGCAAAAGCCCAAGCGCAGGCCTATTGGGGATACGGGCTTTCGATCACTGGCCTTATTATCGCTTTTTCTGCCCCCGTTTTGGGCGCGTTTGCCGATAGTTCGGGGCGGCGAACGCTCTGGATTAAAACGTTTTCGGTGCTGTATGTTTTGGGGGCTGGAGGCTTATGGTTCGCCGATCCTGGCAATTTCAACATCGCGATTGTCCTGATGTTTTTTGGTATTGGCCTTATCGGGGCGGAGTTCACCACGATTTTCACCAATTCAATCCTGCCGACCCTCGCGCCCCCCGAGGACATCGGACGTATCTCTGGATCGGGGTTTGCGCTTGGGTATTGGGGCGGGGTAATATCGCTTTTTATCATGCTTTTGTTCTTTGCCGAGAATGCGGCGGGGGTGACTCTTTTGGGCATTTCACCTCTGTTCGGACTTGAGAGCGGAGCGCGTGAAGGCACTCGGTTTGTCGGCCCTTTTACCGCCCTTTGGTTTATCATCGGGATGATCCCGTTTTTCCTTTGGGTACGTGAAACACCCCGCGAAAATGCAACAGAGGGCGGCGTAAAAACCGCTCTTGGGTCCCTATGGAAAACCATTAAATCCTTGCCCCAACGCAGTAGCCTTTTTGCCTTTCTCACCAGCAGTCTGTTTTATCGCGACGCGCTGAACGGGCTTTATGGCTTTGGGGCGCTCTATGCGAAAGCGGTGCTGGATTGGTCAATCATTCAGATCGGGATATTCGGAATTGTGGGGGCCATCACGGCGGCAATTTTCGCGTATTTCGGCGGGCATATCGATCAAAGGACGGGGCCAAAACCCATTTTAAAAGTCGCGATCCTCGTCCTGATTGGCGTTTGTATTGTTGTGGTTTCGATGACGCGCGAGAGCCTTTTCGGCATCCAATTTTTGCAGGGTTCCAGCGCACCTGACATTATTTTCTTCATTTGCGGCGGCCTCATTGGCGGCATGGGCGGCGTGTTGCAAGCGAGTTCGCGGACAATGATGGTCCGCCATGCAAACCCGTTGCATGCCACCGAAGCTTTCGGCCTTTATGCGCTGTCGGGCAAAGCCACCTCTTTCCTTGCGCCCGCTTTGGTGGCATTGACGTCGGACATAAGCGGAAACGCGCGGATAGGGATAACGCCCTTAATTGCGCTATTCATTATCGGCCTCGTCCTGTTAGTCTGGGTGAAACCCCAAGGAGATCAAACCGCATGAAATTGCGCGGCATATTGACTGTTATCCTCGCCCTCGCTTCTGCGCCGAGTATGGCGGCCGAACCCGAAGCGCGCGCCCTCTTTGGGGCCAAGAAAACGGGTACAAATCATCAGTCCATGTCCTTTGGCGAATATTCCAAGGGATGCATTGCGGGCGCGCAGCAATTGCCCGAAACTGGCCCAACGTGGCAAGCGATCCGCCTGTCGCGGAACCGCAACTGGGCGCATGCGGATATGATTGAATTTGTCGAGAACCTGTCAAAAACTGCAGCAAAACAACCGGGCTGGAATGGCCTTTATGTTGGCGATATGTCCCAGCCGCGCGGGGGGCCAATGACGTCGGGGCACGTCAGCCATCAACTTGGTTTGGATGCGGATATATGGATGCTGCCCGCTGCAAACTTGACTCTCTCGCGCAAGGATCGCGAAAGTCTTTCGCCGGCTTCGATGCGCAAAAACAAAGGTGCTTATGTGAATTCGAGCTGGACACAAGCGCATCACAACATCCTAAAAGCAGCCGCAAAAGACAAAAGGGTTGCACGGATTTTCTTGTTTCCCGGAGCTAAAGTGCAAATGTGTAAGGATGAAAAAGGCAACCGCAACTGGTTGCGAAAAATTCGCCCCTTGGGCGGCCATCACTATCATTTCCACGTACGACTTGCCTGCCCCAAAGGCGAGAAAAACTGCGTCGATCAAGCACCTCCTCCAAAGGGGGACGGTTGTGCGGAAGCCGAAAAATGGGTTGCGAACATTTTAAATCCTCCCGCGCCAGAGCCCCGCGATCCAAACGCACCGCCCCCTAAAAAACGTCGTGAACTCATTTTATCGGACCTTCCCAGCCAATGCGCTCAAGTTTTATCGTCGCAATAGCGGTTTTGGCCTTAGTCGGCCTGTTTTCTCAAGGTTTAGCAACCGGTATCACGTCAAAAGCCCGCTATGTCGGCTCTATTCTGGTACCGCAAACCAGCCCTGAGAATGGTGGTTTTTCGGGACTTTCGCTGGATACATCTGGCGACAAATTCTTGACAATTACGGACCACGGTACTTTCTTCTCTGGTCATTTATTGCGCGAAAACAACGTCATACGAAAGGTCGTCCTCGAGCGATCCACCCCCCTATTGAGTACGGAGGGGCTTCCCGTTCTCAAGCCCGAAAATGACTCCGAAGGGTTGTCCGTGCGAAAAGACGGGCAAATTTTTGTTTCGTTTGAGGGCCCAGCCCGCGTGTTGTCCTATCGCAATACGTTGAGTAAAGCCGTCGACATTCCCGTGCCCCCAAGCTTTATGAAATTGCCAAAAAACGGCGCGCTTGAGGCACTGGCTGTTGCCCCTAACGGCGCGCTGTTCACCCTCGCAGAAGGGGTTTCCAAACACACAAACCCGCATTCGGTCTTTCGCTATTTCAACGGCGAATGGAAATTATTCGACACCATAGAAAGGCGTGGGAAATACCTGCCTGTGGACGCTGAATTTGGGCCTGATGGAAAATTCTATTTGCTGGAAAGGAACTTCAGCGTGCTCGCGGGTTTCCAATCCCGTGTCCGTCGATTTGATATAGTTGGGAATGATTTTGGACAAGAAGACGTCATTTTGGAAAGCACGTTCGGGCAACACGGAAACCTCGAAGGCTTGTCCGTTTGGCGCGACGCTTTGGGAAATACCCGCCTGACCATGATCGCAGACAACAATTTCAAGTTCTTTCTGCGCAGCGAAATTGTCGAGTATTCGTTGACGGAATAGCTTGCAAGTTGTGGTTCCGTTGGTTAAACGCCTCCCGTCCCGCAAGGTGTGGGGCCGAGTCTCCGCTACCTTGAAAAAACGGAATCAAAACATGAAGAAAATTCTTCCTGGCGTCCTCGCCATGGCTGCCATTGTTGTGACCAGTAACATTCTAGTGCAATTTTTGCTGGGCGACTGGCTCACGTGGGGCGCCCTTACCTATCCTCTTGCGTTCCTTGTGACGGATATCATGAACCGCGTTTATGGTGTTTCCGCCGCGCGGCGTGTTGTCCTCGTGGGCTTCTTCGTTGGCATTATTTGCTCGCTTATCGGAACCCAAATCATCGGCGAATACGGCCCCCTCGTTGCCCTCAGAATTGCTGTTGCCTCCGCGGTTGCCTTTCTTGTCGCCCAGTTATTGGACATCTCTATTTTCAATCGCCTTCGGGATGGGAAATGGTGGAAAGCGCCCCTCGCTTCAACCTTCGTCGGATCCGTGGTGGATACCGCACTGTTTTTCACCATTGCTTTTGCAGCGAGTATTACGATTTTTGGCGCCGAATCTGATGCCGCGATCAGTTGGGCATGGGAGAGCATCCCCTTCCTTGGATTTGGGGCGGCGGCGCCTTTGTGGGTGTCGTTGGCCTGCGCCGATTGGGCGGTAAAACTCGCCCTCGCATTAATCGCTTTGGTGCCATTTCGGGTCATTGTTACAAAACTTCATCCAAATGTAGCGTAAAACATTTTGACAATCCCTAAATATGTGGCAGGCTTCTAGTTATCGTAACAACTTGAAAGGAGGTGCCTATGATTATTGGGAAACAGGAGCAGATGGCTAAGGTCACGAGCGGGGAAATGTTTAGGAGGCAGTCCTTCTAAATATAATCCAGCTCTAGGGCTCTGTTTCGCCCTTTTAGCCACCTCCACTTCTCGAGGGGAGCCCTAGTGAGTTTCACTAGGGCTCTTTCCGTTGAACGACGTGCATGTTAACTCTCTAAAGGGCCGAGCAGGAAATCCTTAACACATGTTAGTTATCAACGAAGCCATAACTCTTGCAGACTGGGAACTTTCAGAGAGTTTCACCCGCAGTTCCGGCCCTGGGGGACAGAACGTTAATAAGGTATCCACGGCAGTTGAGTTACGCTTTGAAGCGGCTCGCAGCCCCAACCTTCCGGCGGACGCCAAGACCCGACTAAAACGCCTTGCAGGTCGAAAATGGACACTGGAAGGCGCGCTCATCCTTCGCGTTGAGGACACGAGGAGCCAAGCACGCAATCGCGAGATCGCCAGAGAGCGCTTAAAAGAGCTTATTCTTGCGGCTCTAAAACGCCCAAAACACCGCGTCAAAACACGCCCAACCCTCGCGAGCAAACGGCGGCGGGTTGAAGGAAAAGTTCAGCGTGGGCAGGTGAAATCCCTACGCGGGCGCGTCAATACAGACGACTAGCCTGCCTCAGACTTCGACATTAAAGGCTGTTTGCTCACCAACGTCGAAGACCCGTTTGTATCTTGCGATCTCTTCGGGGGGCCCCATCGCCTTGGCAGGGTTATCAGAGAGTTTGACCGTGGGATGGCCGTTGGCGCTGACTGCTTTGCAGACCAATGAGAAAGGCGCAAGGCCATCGTTTTCAACCAAACCGCGAAAATCATTGGTCAGTAGTGTCCCCCAACCAAAAGATACGCGCACGCGACCCGCAAACATTGCTTGCAGTTCAATGATTTTCTCAACGTCGAGACCGTCAGAGAAAATGACCAGTTTTTTCGTGGGATCTTCGCCGCGTTCTTTCCACCAATTGATCGCGATTTCTGCGCCTATTGCGGGATCGCCGCTGTCGATCCGAATACCCGTCCAACTGGCGAGCCAATCTGGAGCTTCACGCAAAAATCCCTCTGTGCCGTATGTGTCGGGCAGAATAATGCGAAGATTTCCCTCATGCTCCTCATGCCAATCGGCAAGAACTTTGTAGGGAGCCTCGCGCAACGTCGCATCATCGGGAGCCAAAGCCGAGGAAACCATCGGCAACTCATGTGCGTTGGTGCCAATCGCTTCAACTTCGCGGCGCATGGCAATCAGGCAGTTCGAGGTGCCAACAAATTTTTCCGAGAGACCTTCCTGCATGGCTTGAACGCACCAATCCTGCCACATAAAGGAATGGCGACGGCGCGTTCCAAAATCTGCGATCCTGAGGCCGTCAACATGTCTCAACCGCTCGACTTTTTCCCAGACTTTTGTCATGGCGCGGGCGTATAGAACCTGAAGTTCAAACCGGCCCATATCCGCCGTGACGGCCCGACTGCGCAATTCCACTAAAATGGCAAGGGCGGGGACCTCCCAGAGCATGACCTCTGGCCAAGTCCCCTCAAAAGTCAGCTCATATTGCCCGTCTGTTTTTTCGAGATGATAGGCGGGTAGTCGGAGTTTTTCGAACCACTCCATGAAATCGGAGCGAAACATTTGCCGCTTCCCATAGAACATATTCCCGCGCAGCCAGGTGCTCTCTCCACGGCTCAGGGAAAGGCTGCGCATATGGTCGAGCTGCTCGCGTAATTCGCCTTCATCAATGATATCCGCCAAACGGATATTTTTGCTGCGATTGATAAGGGAAAACGTGACAATTGCGGTGGGTTCATTTCGAAAAACCGATTGGCACATCAGCAGTTTGTAAAAATCTGTGTCAATCAAAGACCGAACGATCGGGTCAATCTTCCATTTGTGGTTGTACACACGTGACGCGATATCGACCATTGCTCAGCCCCCGTTAAGTTCCCTTTGTGATAGGGCATAGGGCGCCATTCGAAAAGCTAGAACTAGCGTTGTGCAATGTGAAAGCTGACGCAATCCAACAATTCTTTCATTTTTACCGGTTTTGTGAGGAAGCCGTCCATGCCTGAATTTAGGCATTCTTCGCGGTCACTATTAAAAGCGTTGGCCGTAAGCGCAATAATAATTGCGCGCGATCCATCCTCTTCCTCAAATTTTCGAATGCACCGTGTCGCCTGTAAGCCGTTCTGCTTAGGCATTGAAACATCCATCAACACCAATTCTGGCCTGTGTTTTTTGTACTGCTCCACGGCATCAATGCCGTCTTGAGCGAACTGAAGATCACCCGCGTGCCGCTCTAGCATTTTTCGGATTAACAAGCGATTTGTACCGTTATCTTCGGCGACAAGGATACGCTTATCGCGTAGATCCAATACATTCGAAAGGGGCGCGGCCTCCAGAGGCCGCAGGTTTTCGACACCGGAGTGCGCGGATAGCGTGAGCGACAGCGTGAAACACGACCCTACTCCAATGGTAGATTGGACGTGAATGTCGCCCCCCATTTCAAGGGCAAATCTGCGTGATATCGTGAGCCCCAATCCCGTACCGCCGTAATTGCGGGTGGTATCCTCTTCAGCCTGAGAAAATTCATCGAAAATCCGCGACAGGGCCTCAGGTGCAATCCCAATACCTGTATCCTTGACGGCGATTTCAATTAAATTCCCTGCGTCAACGGGTTGAGTTTTGACACAAATGGCCACCTCTCCTTGGGGCGTGAATTTTATCGCGTTGCCAACAAGATTGATAACGATTTGGCGGATATGTCCAACGTCACCGACAAAGAAATCTGGTGTATCGGGGAGGAACTCCACTTTAATTCCAATGCCTTTTTCCTCCGCCAATGGTGCCAGAAGATTGACGGACTCCGTGAGACAACGAGACAGGGAAAACGGCTCCATCAGGATTTTAATGCCTCCAGCGTCCAGTTTGGAGAGATCGAGAATATCATTGATGATCCGCAGCAGCGCTTCGCCTGAACTGAGGATCGTATCCGTATACTTTCCTTGATCGCCTTCAAGCTTTGTTTGTTTAAGCAAATCGGCCATGCCAATGATCCCATTTAGGGGTGTCCGTATTTCGTGGCTCATGGTTGCCAGAAAATTGGCCTTGGTCCGCGCGCCCTCTTCGGCTGCGACCTTTGCGAGAGCTAACTCTTTCTCGCGTTCTTTTGCCTGTGTGATGTCACGCTCCACCGAAATCACTTTGGCGAGAGTCCCGTTTTCGGCAATGATCGGCGTAATATTCGCATCGACCCAAACGATCTCTCCCGATTTCGTGTGGCTCTGAATTTCAACCCGAATTGATTTGTGTTGGTCAAGCGCGTCAGCGATGGCTTTTAACGTCTTCGGATCGGTTTCTGGACCGTTCAGGAGATCGGCCACCTTCCTGCCCAAAACTTCTTCTCGATCGTATCCGGTAATTCTTGTAAAAGCTGGGTTCACCCATTCAATCCGGCGGTCAGGGCCCGAAATAATCACGCTGTCATTGGCAGACTGCGCCACCAATGCGAGATTCCGAGAATGCAATTCCTTTGAAATGAGGGTCGCGTGCATCTCTGCAAGTTTTTTCTTTTGTTCAAAAATATTCCTACTATTCGCGAGTCGCCGTTTGAAGGTGGAATTCGCATAGCTAATATAAAGGAACGTCATATAGGCCAGCATGCCCGTTGCCAGCGTGTCCAATAGGTTTGGATTTCCGATCCCTGAAGACCCGAAAATGTCCCAAAAACTCAACCAAATCGCGACGCTGGCATAGACCGAGAGCCGCGCTTTACTCGCCCGTTTGTGATATTCCCACACAAGCCCAGCATTGATGGATGCGCTCGTCAGGAAAATCATTGCAAAATAGTGAGTCGACCCGTCGGCAACAGAATACCACGTGGAAAGGACACACAGCCCAAGCGTACATCCCTGAATAAAGGCCGTCACAGAGCTTAATTTTAGCGCCCGGGGAAGGTCTTTTGGGGCTAAATCCGCCTTGGTGAGGCGATAGAGACAAAAGCAATCCAACACCTCGCCACATACAACCAAAACCGCCATGGCTAGCCCAAAGAACGGGGACACGAGCCATGCAAGGGCAATAGATCCCCCAAGGGTTACAATTTGCCGGCTTCGAAAATCGCGCACTCGCGCGCGGCCATAGCGAAGGAAGAGACCTTCAGGCGTATAGCGGGCCTCGAATTCCATGAGTTCGTCTGTAGGTGTTTTAGCCGGTGAGGTCATTTCCGCTGGGTTCCGATGCGCAATATACGAGCACCCTGCCAGCTAGAGTTTAAAAATCACTTATCTTTCGTAGAAAAATCAAAGCAATTTTATACCTTTACTTACCATCTGCGCCTCCGCGGCTTTCAGGGACCCGTCTAAATCAATGGCGCGACAGGCTGCGCGGTCCACTTCGACATCTAGCCCAAGGCCCGCCGCGTCGAGGGCCGAGTAGAAAACGCAATAATCCGTTGCCAATCCGACAAGGCGCACCAAGGTAATGCCGCGCGCCGACAAATACCCCGCAAGGCCCGTAGGGGTTACGTGGTCGTTCTCAAAGAACGCAGAATAGCTATCAAGGGACGGGTTCATGCCTTTGCGAATGATGACGTCGGCTGCGTCCGTCCGTAGATCGGGGTGGAATGCGGCGCCGTTTGAGCCTTGAATACAGTGATCTGGCCAGAGGGTTTGGGGACCATAGGGCATTTCGACCATCTCAAACGGGGCTTTATCAGCGTGAGAGCTTGCGAAGGACGCGTGTCCTGCGGGGTGCCAGTCTTGGGTGAAAACGCGGGCTTGATACTGGCCAAGCATGTCATTGATGAGGGGGACAATTGTATCGCCATCCGTGACGGCCAAGGCACCCTTAGGGCAGAAATCATTTTGGGCGTCGATAACAAGGAGAGCTTCATTGGCGGGGCGCATGGAGGAAACCTTTCGTTTTAGGATTGGTAAGAGGCCATTTGGCCTGCGTCAACTGTAGCCCTTGCGAGCGGGCCATCATGCGCTTATTTAAACGCCCATGACAGTTGTAGCCGCCTTATATCATTTCACCCGATTCACCGATCCCGACGCCCTGCGCGCGCCTATTCTTGCGCTTTGTGCCGAGGAGGGAATCAAAGGATCGCTTCTGATCGCCGCCGAAGGCGTGAACGGAACGGTTGCCGGACCGCGCGCGGGTGTGGACCGTTTGCTGGTGCATCTGCGCTCGCTTCCGGGCTGTGCGACGCTGGAGCACAAAGAGAGCCCTGCGGCCGAGATGCCGTTTGGGCGGATGAAAGTGCGCCTTAAGAAAGAGATCGTCACGATGGGGCAACCCGATGTCGATCCTACGGCCTCGGTTGGGCACTATGTTGCGCCCAAGGATTGGAATGATCTGATCACCCAAGACGATGTTGTGGTGATTGACACCCGCAACGATTACGAGGTCGCCATTGGCACGTTTCAGGGCGCAATTGACCCAGAAACCAAGAGTTTTGGCGAATTCCCCGCATGGTGGGAAGCCAATAAGGATCGCTTTCACAATAAGCGCGTGGCGATGTTTTGCACGGGGGGTATTCGCTGTGAGAAATCGACGAATTACCTGATTGGGCAAGGGGTTGAGGATGTGTTTCACCTCAAGGGTGGCATCCTGAAATACCTCGAAGAAGTCCCTGCCGATGATAGCACGTGGGAAGGCGAATGTTTCGTCTTTGACGGGCGGGTGTCGATTGGGCACGGGCTTACCGAAGGGCCGCATGTTTTGTGCCACGCCTGTCGGCAACCTGTTTTGCCAGAAGATACCAAGCGCCCAGAATTTGAAGACGGGGTGAGTTGCCATTTGTGTTACGACACCACCTCAGATGATCGCAAAGCGCGGTTCCGCGAACGGCAAAAACAGATTGCCCTATCGGCGGCACGTGGCGAACGGCATTTCGGCGCCCATAGCTAGCCGATTGATTTCGCTAGAAACGCTGACCAACATAGATGTAATACGTATCCTCACCCGCGTCATTGCGCGCGGCATCCATTGAGAAATCCATTGGAAACTTCTTAGACAGACGGATGCGCAAACCAACGCCGCCCGCAGCTCTCGTGTTTTCTGACGACATGCCTGAGAAATCAGACGCTGCATTCCCTAGGCCCGCGAATACAACATAGCCAAGTCGATCAGTTACGGTGCCACGAAGCTCGCCCTGAAGGGACAATAAGCTGTGGCTCAAAACCTCGCCAAACGCAAACCCGCGGAAGGAATCAACGGAGCCAAGTCCGCATTGGTCAAAGAAGGGGGCATCGTCGGAGGCATTACACGCCGTGCCTTGTAAGGCGACGACCATATTCTCATTTACGCTTGTGTAATTGTCTAGTTTTGCGATCGATTTGGTGTAGGTCCTGTCTAAGATCGCGCTATCAAGAGTGTTGTAAGTACTGCTGAGCGACAAATGCGAGCCTGCAGTCGGGTAGGTGGTATTATTACGATTATCGATCTCGAAAGTCGGGCCAATTTTTAAAATCGACATTTTGGCGTCTGCTTGCAAGATAGGCGGCAAATCACCTGAACTATTTAGGCCCACTTCGGTTTCGATATAGGCCGTATTCAAACCAATGAGCACCTTATCGGTGATCCCGTATTTAAGGGTCAAATTTACCAATCTGCCATCTTGTTTCAAAGGAATGACAAGCCCGTCGCTCCCATCGAGATAGTAGTTATAGTTCAGTGACACTTCCCCCATTGAAAGCCCTAGGTTCCAACGATTCTGGTCCCATGCAATATCGCCAGAAAGGCCATAGCCATAGCTACCATTGTCCGTTTTAAATCCGCCCAACCCCAAATAGGAATCGGCAGATGCCTCGTCCATAGAAAATAAATAACCCGCCCCAAGCGCCAGACCAGTTCCAAGCGTTGGGTTCATAATAGGAATGGGCGCCGCGACAAAACTCCCCTGGGTGAATCCGAAGGTTTCTGCCTTGTCACCCACATCCGTTTCAGCGCCCGTCGATGGCGCGCCTAATGAACTAATATCCTGAGCTTGTGCGCCGGTCGCAAGGATCACGGTCGCCAAGATGCTTGAAGCAGTATTTTTGAAACGCATTTTCGGTCGTCTTTCAGTTACTCTAACGGTCACAAGCCACCTGCAAGGTCCACAGGTCTTCATTTCTTTAGGTCGGACCCTAGGGACAATTATGTCGAATTTCTAGGCTTAAGCACCGCTTTTCCATAAAATTGCACCAAGATCAATACGCGGTGTTAACCGTATAGTTTCGGCGGGTTGACGTTCGGTTTCCCGCAACCGGGCGACGATTAACGCTGCTGCACGCTGGCCGATTCCGCGCCGTGGGGAAATCGAAGTTGCCATGCTGCAGGGCAAAGCCTGAACAAAGTCCAATCCGTTAAAACCCACTATGGCCACTTGGTCGGGGATGGGAATGCCTTGCGCCATACAGGAAAATCCCCCGCCCGCCGCCATGTCGTCGTTCGAAAAATAGAGACAGTCGAGCGCTGGATTTTCTTTTAGTATTTCGTCGGTTAAACGGCGGCCCAAAACCATGGACGAGGCCGCGTCGGTGGTTTTCTCAGCGATAAACTCAAGGCCGTGTTCCGCAAGTTCGTGACGAAATCCCTCCAAACGTTTGCGTGCGCGAACATCGACCGCACCCACATAGCCAAATGTTCGACGCCCGCAGCCAATCATGGCCTCGGCCATCGCTTTTCCCGCCTCAAAATTTGACACCCCGACGCAACAATCCACAGGATCGCCGTCTAAATCCATGATCTGAACAATCGGAATTTCGGCCTCTCGCAACAAGGTCCGCGTTTCCTCAGGTTGATCCAAACCCGTTACAATCAGACCCGCAGGACGCCACGACAACATTTGCCGGATGATTTGATATTCGCGTTCGGCATCATACTCTGTCACGCCAAAAACCGGCTGCAAGCCCGTGCCTTGGATTTCCTCCGCGATGCCACTGAGTACTTCGGGAAACACGGCGTTGGTCATGGAGGGCACGGTCACGCCGATCAAATCGGACGCTCGATTGGACAGGGACGTCGCCAAAGGGTTGCCCACATATCCAAGGGCGCGCGCGGCTTTTTGGACGCACTCATAGCTTTGCTTGGAAACGCCTTGCGGCGAGCGCAGCGCACGGGACGCGGTCATTTTGCTCACCCCAGATTTCAAGGCGACATCCGCGAGTGTTGGCCGTTTTTTTGCCACGAGACCTCCTCATGCGACAGCGACTTTAAGGCAGTTTAGCCAGAAACCAACCGGAACACACCCTTGACTTTCAGTTCCCCCTCGCCCAATGTATTCATTAAATGGTATCGGTACCAAAATTTGGAGCACGTCGGATGGCAAAACTCAAAACAGCCGTGATTGGCCTTGGTTCGATGGGCTGGGGCGCGGCGATCTCGCTTTTGCGCGCGAAGCTTCCGACCGTCGGGGTGGATATTCGGTCCGAGGTTTTGGCGAAGTTTGAAGCAGAGGGCGGCACGACTTCCCCTTCCCCTGCAGAGGCGGTTAAAAACGCGGATATCGTGTTTATTTTTGTGGTAAATGCTGCCCAGACAGAAGCGGTTTTGTTCGGAGAAAACGGGGCCGTTGCGGCAGCGCGCCCGAATACGATTTTCGCCCTATGCGCCACGATGCAACCCAATGATGCCATCGAGCTTTGCGAACGGATTACCGACGCTGGAATGCGCGCGCTGGACCTACCCGTGTCTGGCGGTGCGGCCAAAGCCTTGAGTGGCGAAATGACCCTGATGGCAGCGGGCGATCCAGTTGATTTCGAACGCGTAGCGCCCGCCCTTGACGCGATTGCCACCAAGATTTTCCGCCTTGGCGATACCCCCGGAATGGGCTCGCAAGTCAAAATGATTAACCAGCTTCTCGCAGGCGTTCATATCGCTGCAACCGCTGAAGCCATGACCCTTGGTGCGGCGGCGGGGATCGATTTGAAAACCTTGTATGACGTGATCACCTCATGCGCGGGGACGTCTTGGATGTTTGAAAATCGCGGGCCGCACATCGTTAACGGCGATTACACCCCGCATTCGGCAGTCGATATTTTCGTCAAAGACCTTGGGATAGTCGCCTCCGAAGCCGAAGCCCTTGGATGCACAACGCCCCTGACGGCGACATCTTTGGCCCTGTTCAAAGAGGCCAGCGCAGCCGGTTTAGGCCGCGAAGATGACGCAGCAGTTGCCAAAATACTCGCGGCAAAAGGCGGGGTTTCCTTGCCGAATGTCCGGCAAAATTAGGAGAAGATTATGAGCGTTGTTTTGGGCTGTGTCGCCGATGATTTCACAGGTGCCACGGATATTGCAGGCCTGTTGGCGCGAAGTGGCGTGAAGGTTTCCTTGCGGATGGGCCTACCTGAGGAGGCCCCCGAAACATGCGAAACCTCGGCCTTTGAAGTGATCGCCTTAAAATCACGCACGGCCCCTGTCGCGGAGGCCATCGCGGAAACGCGGGCCGCGCTTGACTGGCTCAAACGGGCGGGCGCGAAGCGGTTTTTCTGGAAATATTGCTCAACTTTCGACAGCACACCCGAGGGAAATATTGGCCCGGTGGCCGAGGCGCTTATGGCCGATTTGCAAACGAACCAGACAATTTACTGCCCTGCGTTTCCCGAAAACGGGCGTAGTATTTTCATGGGGAACCTCTTTGTTGGGGAGCAGCCATTGGCGGAAAGCCCGATGAAAGACCACCCCCTCACTCCGATGCGTGACAGCAATTTGGTACGCCTGCTCGCCCACCAAGTGCAGGGCGAGGTTGGGCTGGCCAATCGGCTTTGTGTGGCAATGGGAGCGGAGGCCCTCAAGACACGCCTCGCAGAATTGCGCGCGGACGGGATTGCCCATGTGGTGGTTGATGCGGTGGCGAACGAGGACCTCTACACCATCGCCGAAGCTTGCCGCCACATGCCGCTCATGACGGGGGGAAGTGCCGTGGCGATGCCCCTGCCCGCGCTCTATTTAGCGGACGGCACGCTATCGCCATACGCCGAAAAGGTGCAGAAACCTGTGCTGCCGGAAGGGGCAATTATTCTCTCGGGAAGCTGTTCAAAAATGACCCGCGCCCAAGTTGCGGCGTGTTTGGAAACGGTCGGGGGTTATCAGCTTGATCCGCTGGAACTGGCAGCAAACGGCGTGGACGCGGCCCGTGCGTGGCTTGCCAAACAAGATCCGTTCGCGAGCAAACTGATCTATGCCACGACCGACCCCGATGGCGTACGCTCCGCACAAGACAAGCTTGGTCCTGCCAAGGCAGGCCAGATTGTCGAGGATGCACTGGCGCAATTAGCGATTGATGCACGCGACGCTGGTACCCGCCGATTTGTCGTGGCAGGTGGAGAGACCTCTGGAGCCGTAACGAAAGCGTTAAAAGTATCGCGCCTGACCATCGGATCCGAAATTGCACCAGGAGTTCCGTGGACATATTGCGAGAGTGACGGACATGAGATTGCGCTGACGTTAAAATCGGGTAACTTTGGCAGTGAAACCTTTTTCGCAGATGCGCTGGAAAAACTAAACGAAAATTGAGGCTCAATGGCACTTCCTATTTCGGCAAACCTTGGCTTTTTATGGAAAGAGCTGCCCCTGCTTGAGGCCATCCGCGCCGCGAAAATAGCGGGTTTTGACGCCGTTGAATGCCACTGGCCCTATGATACGGACGCAAAGGACGTGCGTGCCACGCTTGAAAGTGTCGACATGCGCATGCTCGGCCTGAATACTTCACGAGGCGGTGCGGGCATGAATGGGCTTTTGGCATTGGTTGGGCGGGAGGTCGAAGCCCGCGCTTCGATTGATCAGGCGCTTTCGTATGCCGTGGCAATCGGAACGCCGAATGTGCATGCGATGGCGGGTTTTGCGAGGGGAGATGCGGCGCATAATTGCTTCGTTAAGAATTTGAAATATGCTTGTACCCAAGCCGCCTTGCGGGGGATCACAATTCTGATTGAACCCCTCAATGCCTATGATGCGCCAGATTACTTTTTGCAAACCACGTCTCAAGCTGCGGCCATTATCGCGGAGGTTGATGCGCCTAATCTCAAACTCATGTTTGATTGCTATCACGTGCAAATAATGGAGGGGGATTTGAGCCGCCGTTTGATCAAGCTTCTACCGCTTATCGGCCATGTTCAGATTGCCTCCGTTCCCGCGCGCTCCGAACCTGATTGTGGCGAAGTGAACTATGCCCATATTTTTATGCACTTGAGCAAGATAGGCTATGGCGGTGCCATTGGTGCGGAATACAAGCCCGTCGCGACCACCGACGCGGGCCTTGGTTGGCTCAAAAACGGGACTTTGTTTTAGACGCACACCCGCGCTCTTAACAAACATTGACATGCGCACAAGTTGGGTTCATCGATACCCCCTAACACAAAAACTGGAGTTCATATGTCACGCCCTATTGCCCTTATTACCGGTGGTGCCCAAGGCATCGGATTTGCTTGCGCCCAAGCGATTGCAGAGAATGGTGCACGGATTGTTGTCGCCGATATTAACGGAGCAGGCGCGCAGAAAGCCGCCGAGGAATTGGGAAATGACGCCGTAGCAATTACCTGCGACATGAGCGACCCCGCGCAAATCACCGCGATGTTTGATAAAATCGAAGCCGAAGTTGGCAACGTTTCCATCCTTGTAAACAACGCGGGCGTGTCGATCCCTTCCGACTTCCTTGAAACCTCGCTTGAGGATTTCCAGAAAGTTCTGAGCATCAATACGGTTGGCGTTTTCCTTGCCACACAGCGCGCAGCGAAAACCATGGTCGCGAATGGCATCAAAGGCGCGATTGTAAACATGTCGTCGGTGAATGCGGTGGTCTCGATCCCAACCATCGTCGCGTATTGCACGTCCAAAGGTGGCGTAATGCAGATGACAAAAGCGACGTCGCTTGCGTTGGCCCCTCACGGCATTCGCGTCAATGCGGTTGGACCCGGATCCATCGACACCGAAATGTTGTCAAGCGTGAATGGCAATCCGAAAGCGATGGAAACACTGCTGTCACGGACGCCGCTTAAGCGCCTCGGTACGGCACGTGAAATCGGCGATGTGGTGGCGTTTTTGGCTTCCGAAAAGGCCAGCTATATCACCGGCGAAACGATCTACGTCGATGGTGGACGCCTTGGGATGAACTATACTTGCTAGGGGAAAACCTGCTTAAACAACCGTGAAGCAGACATATTCAACAAAAAGGGCCGCGAGTTGATCGCGGCCCTTTTTGCATGTGTCAGGAAGGGGCGCTTAACGACCCATCCAACCGCCATCAACGGTTAGGACTGTGCCATGCACATAATTCGCAGCGTCGGATGCGAGGAAGACCGCAGGGCCAGCGAAGTCTTCAGGCTGGCCCCAACGGCCCGCGGGAATGCGTTCAAGAATGGAGCGCGCGCGGTCCGGATCGTCCTGCAAGGCTTGGGTGTTGTCGGTGGCGATATAGCCGGGTGCGATGGCGTTGACGTTCACGCCTCTGCCCGCCCATTCGTTGGCCAGAGCTTTGGTTAATTGCCCGATTGCGCCTTTGGATGCTGCATAACCGGGAACGGTAATGCCGCCTTGGAAGGTCAAAAGCGAAGCGGTGAAGATGATTTTCCCAGAACCGCGCGCAACCATGTTTTTCCCGATTTCGCGGCTAAGAACAAACTGGGCGTTCAAATTAACTTCTATGACTTCGTCCCACATTTCGTCGGGATGTTCAGCGGCTGGGGCACGTTTTATTGTGCCCGCGTTATTCACCAAAATATCAATTGTGGGATGGTCCGCTTGGACGGTTGCGGCAAAAGCGGTGACAGCTTTGCGATCGCTGAAGTCACATTGGTAGGCCGAGAAGGTGCGGCCAAGGGCTTCGACTTCCTTGGCAACAGCGCTGCCTGTTTTTTCAAGCGAGGCACTGACCCCGATGATGTTCGCGCCAGCCGCCGCGAGCGCGACTGTGATGCCTTTGCCAATGCCGCGTTTACAGCCAGTGACGAGGGCAGTTTTGCCCGTGAGGTCGAACGAAGGTAGAGAAGACATTTTGCAACTTTCTGAGGTATTTTAAGAGGCGACGATCACGCCACCTAATGATTTAACGATAAAGCTTGGTTGGAAGCCACATCGACAATTCTGGAATGAACGTCAGCAAGAGGAGCACCGAAATAAGTGGAACCAAGAACGGAGCCGTCGCCACAACGCAGCGCTCAAACGGCACATCCGACACTTTGGCGAGCACATAGAGAACCATACCAACGGGCGGGGTGAGCAAGCCGATCATCAAGTTCAGGATAAGGATAATCCCGAAGTGCACCGGATCAACACCGATCGTCATCGCCACGGGCAGAAGCACGGGCGTCAGAATTGTAATGGCAGCAATTGTTTCCATGAAACACCCTACAACCAGAACAATCAGCATCATGATCAACAAGATTGCGGTTTTGTTATCAGTGAAGCCCAACAACTCGTTTGCAAAGGACTGAGCAACCTGTTCGGACGTCAAAATCCATGCGAAAATGGTGGAGGCGGCGACGATCATCATGATCGAAGCTGTGGTCTCAACCGTGTCCATCGAAACGCGCAGGATGCGTTTGAAATTCAACGTCCGGTAGACAACAAGCCCGAGGAACAAGGAATAGGCAACAGCGGCAATTGCGGCTTCGGTTGGAGTAAAGATGCCAAAGAGGATACCGCCAACAATGATGATCGGGGTAAACAAGGGCAAAATCGCTTGAACAAATGCCTTCAGGAATACGTTCAACCGAAAGCGGTCATCGCGGGGGTAGTTGCGAATTTTCGCATAGACCGCAACCATGATCATCAGGGAAAAAGCCATCAGAAGACCGGGGATAAGACCCGCAGCGAACAGCTGTCCGATAGATGTGTCCGCAATAACGCCGTACACCACGAGGGGAAGTGAGGGCGGAATGATCGGCCCGATTGTTGAGGAGGCGGCCGTGATGCCAACCGAGAAATCCGTGTCATAGCCTGCTTCACGCATGGCTTTGATTTCGATGTTCCCGAGGCCTCCCGCGTCAGCAACCGCTGCGCCCGACATCCCAGCGAAAATGATGCTGGCACCAACGTTTACGTGACCGAGACCCCCGTACATCCAGCCCACAGCCGACCGTGCGAAGGCGAAAATTTTCGTCGTCACACCAGCGGAGTTCATCAAGTGACCCGCCATGATAAAAAACGGAACTGCGATTAACGGGAAGCTATCAATCCCCCCGACCATACGGTGCAAAACTACCATGCTTGGCACACCATCAATGAGTGTGAACGCAAGCGACGCGACACCCAGTGCAACCGCCACAGGGGCTCCTGCAATGAGGAGCAGAAAGAGAATAATAAAGAGAAGGGCCAAAGCCATAGTGCTGCTCGCTATCTATTTTGGAACGTCATGCAAGGCGCTCTCTTCGATTTCACGAAGGACGTCTTCTGGCGACTGACGGATTTTGTGGATGAGCCACCAAAGGGAATACAATGCCATCACAGCGAGGCTGAATGAGACGGCGTAATAAAGGGCGTTCTTTGGAAACTCCATCGAGGCCATTTTGGTTTTTGTTTTGAGAGCAAGCTTATACGCCTGAAGCGACATAAAGGCCCAAAACAGCATCGTCAGTATCTCCATCGCGACGGTAAGCCATTTGCCCGCGACAGGAGAGAGGTAACGATAGAAGAATTCGAGGAAAATATGCGTGCCCTTACGGCTTACCGAAATTGCTCCGAAAAAGGCAACAACAACAAGCACATAACGCGCAAGCTCTTCGGTCCAAGCGAGGCTATCGTTCAACACATACCGCGTGAAGAACTGTACGAAAACCACAATTGAGAGACCCCATAGGGCAATAAGACCCGGCAAATCAGCAGTGCCGAAATCCGAGATGTCTACTTCCGAGTCCATGAAAACGAATTCAGAGCGCGCGTCTTGCGCGCCCTGACTGTCGTTGGGATTGTTCATTTCTGTTCCCACAATCCGTTCAGATCAAAGCTCGCCGAGGCGCTTGTAGTGATCCAAAGTGTATGGAACGCCGTCGCCAGTGAGCAATGGTTTCACAGCTGCTTGGAAAGGAGCTTTGTCAATTTCATTGACCGTGATGCCTTGATCGCGGAACCAAGAAATAAGATCTGTCTCGGCTTGATAAATTTCGTCCGACGATCTCTTGGCAGCTTCAATAAGAACTTCGCGTACCACGGCTTCGTCATCACCCAAACGCGCAAGAGCGTCGTCGGAAGCGATGATCAGAAGGGAGTTTAGGATGTGGCCTGTAAGGTTAATGTTGGATTGAACCTCATAGAACTTCTTGAACTGAATTGTTGGAAGCGGGTTTTCTTGTGCGTCAACAACACCTTGCTGAAGGGCAAGATAAACTTCGGAGAACGCCATTGGTGTTGGGTTTGCGCCAACTGCATTCGGGAACATCAACATAAGCGGTGAGTTAGGCACACGGATCTTAAGACCCTTCATGTCTTCTGGCACCAAGATTGGCTTGTTGGATGTCACGTGACGCTGGCCATAATAGACGAGGCCCAAAACTTGGTTTCCAGTTGCTTCATGGTAACCTTCGGACAGCTCAGCAAAGAGTTCGCTTCCACGATAGGATTCCCAGTGATCAAATCCACGCATGATGAATGGGTAATCGGAAATTGCGATGGGGCCATAATACCGCTCAACAAAGCTTGGGCCCGTATAGATAACGTCTACAGCGCCGATGCCGAGACCTTCGTTGATTTCAACTTCTTTCCCAAGCGAAGATGCTGGAAAGACTTTCATTTCAACGCGACCATCAGTCTTCTTAGCAATCTCTTCTGCGGCCCATTCCGCGTTTTTATGATACGGCGAACCGATCTCATAAACATGCGCAAACTTTAGAGTTTCCGTCGCAAATGCAACAGACGCGGATGTCATTGCAAGTACGCCTGCGGCCAAGGCCGTCGTGATTTTAGTAAATTTCATTGTATCCTCCCATTAGCTTGAAAAACTCCAAGCCTATCCAAATCGCCAGAAAAAACAGAGCTACTGCGTTTCTTGACGGCTTCTAGTATAATTAGTATACAAGTTATTAACGAAATCAAGGCGGAAAATTTTGTTCAATAAGAGCGGCTTGGTGTAGAAGCTTTGAGGAATCACCCTGGGAGGGGAAGAAATGGCAAAGCCAATTGTTGCAAGTTCGCCTGCCCAACGTCGCCGTCGCGCGCCGAATTCTGCCCCAGAGGGCCGCATGGGCTTACTCAAGCGTTCAACCTCCACAATTTCGGATTCAATCTACAACCGTCTGCACGCTCAGATCATTAGCCTTGAGCTTCCTCCAGGCACGCCAATTTCAGAAAACGCAACGGCGCTCACCGAAGGTGTAAGTCGTACACCCGTGCGCGAAGCGATCCTACGTTTATCGGACGAGAAGCTGGTTGAAGTGGTGCCGAAATCGGGAACCTTCGTCGCAAGGATACCGGTTTCCGCCCTCCCCGAAGCGCTTATTGCACGTCGCGCTCTTGAGGCGGTGACCGTGCGCTCGGCCACACGTTTGGCCACACGCAGCCAGATTTTGAGTCTCCGGGCCTGTGTTGAGAGACACCGAGAAATTACGGACCGAGCGAACATAAGCGCCCTTCATTTGGTCGACGAAGAGTTTCACGCGACCATCGCCTCAATCGGTCGCCTCCCCGGCCTTTGGAAGCTCATTCAACAGGTTAAAGTGCAAATCGACAGGTATCGATGCTTAACCCTAAAGCTTCCAAAAGAGCGACGCGCCGAAATGGTCGAGAACGAACATATGGCGATTATTGAAGCCATGGAAAGCGGCGACGGTGATGGCGCCGTTGCAGCAATGGAAGCCCACCTAACGGGCCTACAGTTGCATTTCGCAGTCGGGATAAATTTGTACCCCGATTATTTCATTCATGACATCGACTTGAATGAATTCGCCGATATTTAAGGCCTCAAACGGGAAAATATAGCGCCCGACGATAGAGGTGCCACGTCGCGTGCCCCAAGATCGGCAGCGCAACAAAAAGCCCGAGGAAATAGGGCAGCATGGCCGCAAGCATCGAGAGGCCGATGACCCCCGCCCAAACCAACATGACGATCTTGTTTTCGGCCACGGTTTTTACGGAAACAATCATTGCGGTCACAAAATCGATTTCCCGGTCCAAAAGAAGCGGCAGGGAAACCACGGTCAGGGCATAAACCAGAAACGCGACCAAACCGCCAACGATAAACTCAAATCCGATGAGCATCTGTCCTTGGGGTGTCGCGAATATTTCCCACGAGGTCGAGATATTGGTGAGTGACATATTGCCCAGAAAAAGGGCCAGCGACATATGGGCAAAGAAGCTCCAAAACAGGAAAATGATGACCAGAATTGCGCCAACCCATGGGACTTGCCGCCCCCGTTCGCGCCAAACGACGCCCAAAATATCCGACCATCCCAACGGCTCGCCAACCTCAAGCCGTCGACTGACCTCATAGAGGCCAACCGCGGCAAAGGGCGCCACGAGGGGAAACCCAAGCGAAAGCATGAGAGTCCACGCAAATGTCCCCGCGCCACTGACACTGAGGATAATGCCGCAGATCACGTAAAAACTACTGAAAAATATACCGAAAAGCGGTGCCCGTTTAAAATCACTCGCGCCCATTGCAATACAGGCCCGAAGCTCAAATAGGGTAATTTTGCCAATTTCTGGTGGGTCCGAGGCCTCTAGCCGTGGGTTGTCGTGTGTATCCTGCATGCGTAGCGTATCCCCTTTGGGAAAGGCTAGCCTGCGACTAGACGCAAATCAATCGTGAGGACGCGTTCGCGGCACGTTGATGTCAAGTTTTGCATCCACACGCTCAGTTATGTCGTCTAGCGAGGCTTCCAGTTGAAGCCGCAGACGTTCCATTTCGACCTCTGACACTTTGCGCGGCACATCGTGCGGCCACCGCTCGCAATACCGAACACCTTTGTTAAACGGCCACGCCACCATCGCTTGATCCCATGAGGCTCCGAAAATCTTGTGCCGCTTGGTTGCAAATGCGGCAACAAAAATCGGGCAACCGGTTGCGCGCGCCCAAAGCAAAGGCGCGGTTTTGGCAACGCGGGCGGGGCCAGTTGTTCCGTCCACCGCGATTCCTACCGAAACGCCTTCGCGCATTTTTCGTAGAACCTCGCGGGACATAGAAAAACCGCCCTCTCCCTTGGGCATCGCGATGGTTTCAAATCCAAATTCGGTTTGCACGAGCCCAGCCATGCGCCCGCCCTTTGCTTCCGACGTTAGCGAGCAAATTCGTCCCGCTTTGAGGTCAAACAGATAAGGCGCCATGAGGAGGCGTTGATGCCACAGAACAACGATGATCGGGCCGCTTTTAAGAGCCGTGCGCATGTCATCAAACCCCTCGCTTTGCCAACGGGTCGTGATCCAAACAAAGCGTACATAGTTAGCCAGAATTTTGGCAACAATCCGGTTGAAGACCCGACTGTTTGCTATCTTTTTACCAAGCGATTGCTTCTTTTTCCCCGACATATTTCCCCGAGCGTTTTTTGTTTTCTGGAAGGTGTGCCTATGAAGTCTTCGTTGGTACGTCAAACACCCGCGAAAGGGAACGCCATTCATGGGCGTGCCACACCTAAAGCAGCGGAGCGAACAGACGTGCGATCGGCGCACCGATGCGCAATAATCTCGACTTCTCGTTAAGGTTATAGGCCACCATTTTGCAACGCGTGAAATCTTCTTCCAACATTGCCGCCACGGCGCACGCGGCTCGCTTATCAAAAACCATAACCGTAGCCTCGAAGTTTAACCGACAGGAGCGGTTGTCCATATTTGTTGTACCAATTGATGCGATAGCCTCATCAACGACCAGAACTTTCTGATGCATGAACCCGTCTTGATACTTCAAGATCTTCACTCCGACCTCGCGCAATTCGTCAAAAAAGGCAAAGGCCGCCAGCCATGTAAGATAGTGGTCGGCCTTCTCGGGTACCATGATCCGAACGTCGACTCCGCGCAGGGCTGCCAGCTTCAAGACGGTCAGAATATCAACATCTGGAACCAAATAGGGGGAGGCAGTCCAAATCCGGTTTTTCGCGGCGGAAATAGCGGCACAGAAATAGAGACTGCCTGTTTCAAGGGTATCCGCGGGGCCCGTGGCCATAAGCAGCGCATCCATATTTTCGGGCGCACGTGTGGGTGACCAATTCAGATTGTCCCCCAAAACCTGCTTTGTCGCCCAGTGCCAGTCTTCGGAAAACACGAGTTGGAGTTGCAACACGACAGGCCCGATCAGGCGGCAATGCGTGTCGCGCCATGGCCCAAACGCGGGGTCACGTCCCATGTATTCGTCCCCCACATTGAGGCCGCCTGTAAACCCAATCACACCATCAACCACCAAAGTTTTGCGATGATTTCTAAAGTTGATTTGAAACCGTGTGCGTGGCCCGTGAAGGGAATGGGCATTTACAGTCTCGATGCCACTATCTTCGAGTTCCGCCAAATATTCAGTGGGTAGTTTTGAACTTCCAACCGCATCAAATAGGAGGCGCACATGGACACCACGAAGCGCGGCATCAATGAGTTTCTGTTTAAACTCGCGGCCAAGGGTATCGTCTTTGATGATATAGAACTGAACGAGGATGTAGCTTTTTGCACTGTCGATGGCGGCAAACATACTCGAAAATGATGCGGCCCCATTTACAAGAATCTCCACAGAATTGCCCGAAACAATGGGGGCCTGTGCGATACTCTCAAACGCTTGATACCCGACATTGTCGTCATCGCCAACTGGCTCAAATTCCTTCGCGAATGCCGCGATCCTCGCAATAACGCGTTGGGAATCCCGTCGTGCAACGATGTACCCTTTGAAGCGAAAATTCCCAAGAAAGAGATATGCTGGAATGCCGATCATTGGCAGACCAAGGAGCAAAAAAACCCAGGCCACGGACCCTTGCGGCGTGCGCGCGGACGCCACCGCGAAATAGGCGAAAAGCATAGCCGTCGTCCAGAGAACGATGGTACCGATTAGAAGGAGAAACACCAGCATCGCCACCCCTTTCCTATTGCGGTTTAAGTTTGGTTTTCGCTTTGTTTAAGCTCAATGAGGGCTTCATTGAAAGAGGCCCCCAAAATCAGAAGGGCGGCAATGAGATAGAGAAACATCAACCCGGACATCACCCCCGCGAGGCCCGCATAGGTCACGCTATAGTTCGCGAAATTCCCCAAATAAAAGGTGAACAGCTTTGCAAAAACGGCCCAAAGCGCGATTGTCAGCAAAACACCTGGCCATACGGACCGAAACGAACGCTTGGCGCCCGTCAAAATGGTATGGCATGCAAAAACGCCGAAGATCAGGGGGGTCGCAGCCAATAACACGCGCAAAAATTCGTTATTGAGCACTTCTAGCGGCAAAATTGGAATCACATCCTGAAAGTACGAGAAGTAGATCGGCAGGCCAACAAGAAGGACGGCCACACCAATCAACGTAATGGTGCCACACAAAACGAACAATATGCAGGTTAGCCGCTTGCGCCAATAGGGCCGGAGGTCTGGTCTACGATAAGACTTTGAAATCGCGCGGCGAATAGCATCAACACCCGTCGACGCGAAGAAAACGGTGAGGAGCAAGTTCAATGTGAGGGTTTGCCCAGAGCCTTGGGCCAGAACCGCACGCAGTTCACGCATAATCGGTTCGGCGACGACATCGGGCCAACCGCCAAAAATCAATTCCATCATTTCAGTGGTATTCAAGCTTGTGGTTAACTGACTGGCCAATGCGAGCAGGAAGATCGTAAACGGAAAAATGGCCATCATAATGGCCATAGCAACGTGGCTGCACATTATCCAACCATCGCGAGCATCAAAATCTTTGAGAGCGATAAAGAACGCTCGAAAGACCTGATTAGTTGTCATTTGTCGGGCCCATTGTCAAAACTTTCGCCCCCCCCTCGCAGCAGAGCTACGAGGGGGGAAGTGTATTAAGCCGTGGCGGCTTTGCTATTCAGAGACATCATAATCAGGGAAACGCCGCTTGAAATCAACTCAATAGCCAACAACACACCAAGAATCGTAACGGCAGATTGAGGAAAGTCTGAGAAAATCATCAAAGCCAAGATAACCGACAACGCGCCCGAAATAAGGACAGGCCAAAAAGCGCCCGTTCCTTTGAGAGAGAATGAGACGACGACCTTGGTGATGCCGATCACAAGAAACAGAATCGCAACCAAAAGGGTAAGCGAGATAATCCCAGCGAACGGATTATTTAACAAGGCAACGCCAAGCACAATGCTCACACCACCAGCAAGGGCTGGCCATACTTTACTACCCGTACCCTCATGTTTGAGCGCCGCATAGAGCTGCACAACGCCACCGATCAGGAACGACCACGCCGCGATTGCGGTCGCCGTGAGAGTTGCGGCAAGGGGATTAGCAAGTGCGAGAATGCCCCCAGCGACGAGGACGATACCAGCTATAAACCACAATAACCAATGTTTCATTTTATATATCCTTTTGATGGACTTAACCTAAATCAGACTCTGCGCATAATAACCTTCGTCAGGCGACAATTCTAATAGGCTTACGTAATTTGAGTCGGCGCACAGTAGATTTTGTGCAACACAGATAAGACGGCTTCAGCTTCCTTCGAGGCGACGCTGTAATAGATCGTTTGCCCGTCGCGGCGTGTTTTGACCAGCTCTGCGGCGCGTAGCTTTGCCAAATGGTGAGACATTGCAGGCTGAGACAGTCCGCAAATTTCGGTGAGCACTTGCACCGATTTCTCGCTCCCTAAAAGATGACAAAGAACCTTGAGTCGTACGGGTTGTGATAGCATATTCATTAAATGAGCTGCGGCGTCCAAATGATCGTCCAGCGCGTTGATTGAGATATCCATGAATTTACCCCTTGTATATACGCAAGTGCTTATATAAGTATTTATCAATAGAAACGCCGAAACGCAAGCCGTTCTGTGTATCTAAGTAAGAAAACAAATGTTGTCTCTACCCAAAAACGCTCTCTTTAATACTAGAACTTCTAAACTATCGTGAGGTTCGACCATTTGGGAAAAGCGCCAATGCTGAACTAGGAGGACGCTATGTCTGGTTATCCCGTTGATATGAAACAAAAAACAAATGTTGAGGCCTTCTTTGATGAGGCGACAAATACCATCAGCTATGTGGTCTCAGATCCGGACACCAAAACCTGTGCCGTCATCGACAGCGTGATGGATATTGATTACGCTGCGGGTCGCATAACCTATGAGCACGCGGACAAAATCATCGCATTCATTCGCGAAAACGGCCTTAACCTTGAATGGATCATCGAGACTCATGTCCATGCCGATCACCTCTCGGCCGCCCCTTACATTCAAGGAATTCTTGGCGGGAAAATCGGCGTTGGCGACCAAATTTTGGTGGTTCAGGATACCTTCGGAAAAATCTTCAATGAAGGCACCGAATTCCAACGAGATGGTAGCCAATTTGATGCGCTATACAAAGATGGCGACACCTATAAGATCGGATCCCTGAACGCGTTTGCGATGTACACACCGGGCCACACGCCAGCCTGTATGGTTCATGTCGTGGGCGACGCTGCGTTCGTGGGCGACACGTTGTTCATGCCCGACGGCGGCTCAGCACGGGCTGATTTCCCAGGCGGAGATGCGGGCGAACTCTATGACAGCATCCTCAAAGTATTGAAACTGCCTGACGATATGCGGTTGTTCATGTGTCACGATTACGGACCAAATGGCCGCGATATCGCTTGGGAAACAACCGTGGGCGAAGAAAAAGAACACAATATCCACGTCGGAAAAGGCAAAACACGGGAAGAATTCGTGAAGTTCCGGACCGAACGCGACGCCACGCTCGGAGTTCCAAAACTTATCATTCCGTCGCTTCAAGTGAACATGCGGGCGGGTGAAGTTCCGCGCGACCCAGACGGCAACCCCATGCTTAAAGTGCCCGTAAACAAGCTCTAGATCCAAGGAGATCCAAACGTGTCTAACATCAGAAAAGTCACAGAGATTTTCTCTGTGAGTGAGCAAGTGTTGCCCAGCCAACTGGAAAAAATTGCAGAACTTGGGTTTAAAACAATCATAGATAATCGCCCCGATGGCGAAAGCTCTGACCAACCAAACTTCGTTGAGATTGAGCGCGTCGCGCAAAAACTTGGCCTTAAAGCGATCTATATCCCTATTGTGAACGGTCAGCCCACGGAGGCCGCGGCAAAAGATTTAAAAGCAGCACTTGGCGACACGCCAACTCCGGTCCTCGCCTATTGTCGTTCTGGCGGTCGGTCGATGGCGTTGTGGACACAGGCAATGGAAAGTTAAGTTAGGCAAAAACATGCATAGATACCTGCCAATTCTCACGTGGGGTAAGACCTATTCCCGCACGGCATTTTCCAACGATATGGTCGCCGCGTTGATTGTGACGATCATGTTGATCCCACAATCGTTGGCCTACGCATTGCTAGCAGGGCTACCACCGGAAGCGGGTCTCTATGCATCCATCCTCCCGATTATCCTTTACGCCATTTTCGGGACCAGCCGCGCGCTCGCCGTAGGGCCAGTTGCAGTTGTCTCCCTGATGACCGCGGCGTCCATTGGCGCCATCGCGGAGACGGGTACGGCGGGCTATGCAATCGCAGCCCTGACGCTCGCCTTTTTGTCGGGCGGCTTCTTGCTGCTTATGGGGATCTTCCGTCTCGGCTTCCTCGCCAATTTCCTGTCGCATCCCGTGATCTCCGGTTTCATTACAGCCTCAGGCGTGTTGATTGCCGCGAGCCAGCTCAAGTATATCTTTGGCATTTCAGCGCAGGGACACACCCTTCCTGAACTTGTCACTTCCCTTTTCAATGGCCTGCCGCAAACCAACTTTATCACCCTTACCCTAGGCGTTTTGGCCACCGCATTTTTGTTTTGGGTCCGCAAGGGACTTAAACCTCTGCTGTTGAAAGCAGGGCTGTCGGCCACGGGCGCGGAGTTTGGCGCCAAAGCTGGACCCGTTTTCGCGGTGGCCCTGACCACTGTGGCGGTCTTTGCGCTCGGTCTTAAAGATATGGGTGTCGCAATTGTGGGCGAGGTCCCGCAATCCCTTCCGCCATTCACCCTTCCCGATATCTCTCCAGACCTACTGTCGGCCCTCATCGGACCCGCGATTCTAATTTCGGTGATTGGTTTTGTAGAAAGCATTTCCGTGGCCCAAACACTGGCAGCAAAGAAGCGCCAACGCATCGACCCAAACCAAGAACTCATTGGGCTGGGCGCGGCCAATCTCGGAGCGGCTTTTACCGGTGGTTTCCCCGTGACTGGCGGCTTTTCCCGCTCGGTTGTGAACTATGACGCTGGGGCCGAAACGCCCGCCGCGGGGATTTTCACCGCTATGGGCTTGGCCGTTGCCGCCCTTGCCCTGACGCCGCTTATTTTCTTTCTTCCTAAAGCGACCCTTGCAGCCACCATCATCGTTGCTGTGATGAGTCTTGTGGACTTTTCGATCCTCAGAAAAACATGGGCCTACTCAAAAGCTGATTTTGCCGCCGTTTTGACGACAATTGTCATCACACTGGGAGCTGGCGTTGAAATCGGCGTTTCTTCAGGCGTTGTGCTGTCCATATTGGTACACCTGTTCAAATCCTCACGCCCCCATATGGCCATTGTGGGACAAGTGCCGAACACCGAACATTTTCGCAATATTTTGCGTCACGAAGTTGAGATCCACCCCGAAATCCTGACGCTCCGAGTGGACGAAAGCCTGTATTTTGCCAACGCGCGTTTCTTGGAGGATCAAATCTATGACCTTGCCGCTCAGCGCCCAGATTTGAAGCATGTGATATTGCTCTGTTCCGCAGTGAACGCGATTGACATGAGCGCCCTGCATTCACTTGAGGCCATCAACGAGCGGCTTGCAGCATCCGGTGTTACCTTTCACTTGAGCGAAGTGAAAGGCCCCGTTATGGATCGCCTTCTGCGCATTGATTTTCAGAAAAAACTCAGCGGCCAAATATTTTTGTCACAACATCAAGCGATAACGACGCTAACTTTACGCACCGCAGAAATGGGTTAAGCTAGGAGGTCGAATGACTCTCCGTCTGAAGTGACAATCATGTGACCCACTTGTGCCCCGTCGGTAAGAAGCCAAACGGCGCGCCCTGTTCCAGAGTAAACGATGTAGGCATCTTGAATGTTGTCATTGCCGAGTCGGCCGTTGGAGTCGCTGGCATGGCCATAAACAACGGAAAAATCACTGCGTGTCGCACTTCCACCCATAAAGAGACGATCTCCTTGGGAGTGGTTGAAGTCCGTTATAACATCGCGACCGTCGACAGAAGTTCCAGAGTGGTAAAACTTATCTGCCCCTGATCCACCAGTGATTTCATCGCTGCTTCCGCCACCATTAAACAGGTCACTACCGGGACCGCCGTCGAGGAGGTCGGAGTATGAGCCGCCATACAACGTGTCGTTTCCATAGCCCCCATAGAGACGATCTTCGCCGGCATCTCCAAATACAAAATCGTCGCCAGAGCCCCCACCTATGAGGTCATTCCCATCGCCACCATAGACGCGGTCATTGCCAGCGTCGCCGTAGATTGCGTCATTTCCATCAGCCCCATAAAGTCGGTCTGCTCCATTCCCTCCATGCAAAGCGTCTGAGCCATCGCCGCCACCAAGAAGGTCGTTACCATTGGCGCCATAGAGGTCGTCATTACCTGCCTCGCCGAGAACGGTATCATTCCCCTCTCCTCCGCCAAGAAGATCATTGGCATACCCGCCCTCCAGCCGGTCGTTGCCATCGTCACCTAAAAGCGTGTCTTCACCGTAGCCGCCAAATAGCCTGTCGTCGCCATAGCCGCCTTCTAATCTATCGTTGGCGTTACCGCCTTCCAGTTGGTCGTTGCCGGTGCCACCAACCAATCTATCGTTTCCGTTGCCACCCAAGAGCCTGTCATTGCCCCCGTAACCGATCAAGACATCGTTGCCGTCGCGTCCATCTATATAATTGCGAGCACTGTTCCCAGTGACTCTGTCTTGGCCACTCCCCGCTATGTAGTGTTCAATCGTCGTCCCTGCTGAAATGGCTATATTCCCAATCAACCCAAAGGCATCCGAAACATACCCAGCCCGCAACTCTATACGCTGATTGTTTGTATCGTTTGAGAAGTTAATTATGTCGATCCCATCACGGTCATAGATCGTGAACGTGATGGGATCTCCGCCATAGATTGAGGCGTTGGGGGAAACTGTGGCATTCCACAAGTCCGCCATATATCCACCGTGCGTGTTGCCAACCCCATAGGTCGTATTGCCAGCTGACACCGAACTGGCACCCGGCGTTCCATAGAGGTCTTGAATCGCTATGATATCCGAACGCATGGCGGTGACCACCCCAGCTCGACTGGCCGTAATGGCGGTGTTTTCCGTTTGGTCAAAATACGACATAACTGACATTTGCCACGAGTCATTGCTGAATTCTTCGTCCGCGCCATATTCTGCGTCGCCGTTGTAATTCCCTTGATGACCAAGGCCAAGAGCGTGCCCGATCTCATGAAGATAGGTTGAGAAACTATAGCTATCTAAGGATGTGCCGTAACTCGCGATCCAAGAGGAGTCTATGGAAACAGTCGCGGAGTTCGTTGTTGTCCCGCTGGCGGAATAACCAGAAGAAGCCCCTCCTGAGGAGGGTTCGTCGAATTCAATATCTGCGGAACCCGAAATTTCGACAAAGTCAATGTTTGCAACCGCTTCCCAAGCCTCAAACGCCCAGCGCGCAAGTTGCTGCGCCCCCGAAGAAAGCCCTGTGATATCCACTGAAATCTGATTGGAAGAGCTGGTATCAAACGTATGCCGATTGCGCCCTGTATCGTTCCAATACCCGTCAGTGAGATAGGCGGCCATCGCATTGATTGACCCTATGGACGGCGCGGCCTCGGCTTCTATATTCAGCGAATACGACCCTGATGACGCACTCTGATAACTGCCTGCCGAAAGATAATAGGTGCCCGAAGATGTCGCTGTGAAGGAGAGTTCCGAATTGTAGCCATTACTATCATCATTTTCAGCGATTTCGGTTCCCGAGGAATTATGAACACGCAAATAGGGGTCGTCCAAAGTATTTCCATCAAGGGAAACCGTATAGCGTTGCCCCGCGGTCAATGTAACGCGTACCCAGTCGTAGTTGTCGCTACCTGAGGTCAACGACCCTGAGAACGTGTCGCCGACGGACAGAAAAGCCGTCGTCGCAGTGCTTCCCGCGGCATCACCGTTCTCAGATCGCGCTGCAAAATCGACAATGTCACTTTCCAACTCAGAATTCTGATCGACGCGAAGCGCAGGCATAACTATTCCCATTCATACTTTGTTGTGCGTAAACTGGTTCCGCGGTGGTCCTATTATCGTGCATTTCTCCGAAAAAATGAAGTCGAAACACGTTTCCGAAGATCTGTAAGTGCCCTTCGTTGGCAAAAACGTAAGTCATTGTCCAATTGAGCAAAATTGTTCAACTTTTAGGATAGAGTTCTCTGCCTTCGAAATTACGTCAAAGGTTTGCTCATTTTATGGCACTCATTTTAAACATCGTTCGCAGGTTAATTCATCAGGTCAAACGTCGCACCGGCGGAGTTTATATTGATCTGATCCAGAGCGGCCCCATCAATTAAGATCCAAGCGGTTTGCCCTGTGGGAATATAAACAATATGCGCCTCACGAATATTATCGCTGCCCATGCGCTGCCCATTTGTTTCACTGGAGTGTTGCAGAACAACTCTAAAGTCGTTCTCTGAGGCCGCGTGCGAGAAAAGCAACCTATCACCTTCCCTGCCATCATAATCCATGACTGTGTCCGTTCCGTTCCCCCAATAGCTATTGTGATAGAACCTATCCGCACCCATTCCGCCGTGAAGCCTGTCATTACCGATCCCACCAACCAAAAGATCATTACCGACCCCGCCATAAAGCGTGTCCGAACCTACACTGCCGTTTAGCGTGTCGTTGCCATCCCGACCCATGATGACGTCATTTCCATACCCGCCATTGACATAATCATGGCCAGAGCCGCCGTCGATCACGTCGCCTCCATCTGCTCGAGAGCCGCCGCCAAAAAGGAAATCATCCCCGTCGTTGCCAAAAAGCCGATCAACCCCGTCACCGCCATAAATCCGGTCATTTCCGGCTTCACCGTATAAAGTGTCGTTGCCCGCGCCACCTCCAATGAGGTCAGAACCATAGCCACCGAGGACTAGATCGTTACCCGCGCCGCCCAATAGGTCATCGTTGCCAAGGCCGCCATAAAGGCGATCGTTGCCTGCGTCACCGTTCAATATGTCGCGATCGGACCCACCTGAAAGCGCGTCGTCGCCATTCCCCCCGTAGAGGAAATCATACCCGTCGCCACCCTGAAGATAGTCGTTCCCGTGGGACCCATAGAGCCTGTCATTTCCATCCTCGCCCCGAAGGGTGTCGGCTCCTATTCCCCCACCCAAGAGATCGTTCCCCTGACCGCCATACAATTGGTCATTACCCGTGCCGCCCAAGAGGTCATCATTGCCAAGGCCGCCATAAAGGCGATCATTGCCAGCGTCACCGTTCATTATGTCGCGAAGGGACCCTCCCGAAAGCGCGTCGTCGCCATCTCCACCGTAGAGGAAATCATAACCGTCGCCACCCTGAAGGTAATCGTTCCCGTGGGATCCATAGAGCCTGTCATTTCCGTCCTCGCCCACCAGGGTGTCATTCCCCAAGCCGCCACCCAAAAGGTCGTTCCCCTGGCCGCCATACAATCGATCATTCCCAGAACCTCCTAAAACGTCATCGTTGCCAACGCCGCCATACAGCCGATCATTGCCAGCGTCGCCGTATAATTTATCGCGATGGTACCCTCCCGAAAGGACGTCGTCGCCATCCCCCCCAAATAAGGTGTCATATCCGGTTCCACCGTCAAGATAGTCGTTCCCCCAATACCCATTGAGAAGATCATTCCCTGCTTCTCCAAAAAGTTGGTCACCCCAAGTTCCGCCATAGATCATGTCGTTTCCAAGGCCGCCACGAAGATAATCAGCACCAACTCCGCCAGCAATAAGATCATCTCCTTCAAGGCCATAGATTTTGTCGTTGCCATCTAGTCCAAAAAGTCGATTTCCATCGTTGTTACCCGTAATCGTATCGGCTTGATTGGTTCCTGATACGTTTTCCACCTCCTCAATTGTGTCTTTATTTCCAAAGCCATCCCATGCCACGCCCACATGCAAATTGACCAATACGCCAGATGTGCCACCGCTGGCGGCATCATAAACATATGCCACGGTGTCATCCCCGCGCCCCCCTAAGAGGTAATCTGCCCCCGCGAGACCGACCAGAATGTCATCCCCGTCGCCTCCATCGAGAGTGTCGTTGCCGCCGTAGCCACGCAAGAAATCAGCCCCTCCTAATCCATAGAGAATATCAACAGCACTAGACCCTTCCATTACGTCGTTATCTGCACTGCCATTGCGCGCACCTTCGGGTAAAATCCACGAGACCGGAGTATGGGTCGCATTCACGATCGTCATTCCAGCGAGTGTGGAATGGTAAATAGGCTGGCCATTGGCAGACATAAGGCTGATCACTTCTTCTCCAAAGGTCAGCAGTGCGCCACTTGATGTCATTGTGACCGTAAGCTGTTCGATGCTCCTGAAGAGCGTAAATCCCGAGAGATCAAGAATGTCCAAAGTGGCATCAAAGTCGAGGATTGTGTCGCGTTGACCATCTTCGGACAGGATAAATGTGTCGTGCCCTGCGCCGCCCCGCAGCTGATCCACCCCTGATCCATCCATGAGAATATCGTCGCCCGCACCCCCCGAAATCTCGTCATCTCCGTTTGCGCCAAACAGAATATCGTCACTGGCCGAACCGGTTATCGTGTCATTGCCACCCGTACCAGTTCGCGTTTCTCCCACCTCACCAATTGTCGCAGTAAGCTGGGTAATTCCGGCCTCCACGCCACTCGCCGCAAAAATTTGCAACTCGCCGTTCTGGTCAGACATCGTCACAGCTGAAATATTTTCCAAGGCCATTTGGACGGTGTCAGCCATGCTGGTTAAATGATGCAACCGACCATCAGGCAAAAGAGTGAACAGACTCAACCCATCATCCGCCCCCCCGACCAGAACATAGGTGCGCCCATTACTTACGATGGTTTCCATTGTTGTTACATTCTGAAACCGCGTCGAGAGGTCATCAATGACATGATCGACTGGCACAAGAGTTCCACTGCCATACATCCGCAGAACGGAAATGGACGAACTCCCCCTTGCGGCGACAAGGACATAATCTCCACTGTTATTAGAGACCGTCGAGATCGCCGAAATGTCGCTAATCCCAAGGCCTTGCTCTGTGCCCATACTTCCAACGGATGTAAGCGTTCCGTCGCCTCCAATACGATAACTGGTGACATTGTCGAGCGACGCGGACCCGACCAAAAGGTACGTTGCGGAAGCATTGGTGAGAGTTGTCATCCCCGCCACATCTTCGCCCGTCTGCCCGCTCGACAAGGCTACAGACCCCCTTTGGGTCATCACTCTGTCGCTATCAATTCCATAAATCGAGATGCCAGCAATGCCCGAGTGCGACGAGAAAAGAAACATCGAATCTGCCACCATGACACAAGTTACATCCCGCAAATTCGCCTCAAATGGAACGTCACTAGCGAAAGTCTCAAGTTTCGAAAAAACCCCCGATGAAGCATAAGTGAAGGACAGCAAATTATCAGCCTGCAAACCCGAAGAAATAACATAAGTGACGCCCTCCATTGTGAAGGTTTCAAGTGCTGTCGCAACTCCAGGAACTTCGATTTGACTATAGGCAGTCTGGCTTCGGAAAAGCGCATCCGAACCAGAACCCAACTGATAAGACGTCACGCCATTGCCAGCCTGGGACGCCGCATACAACGATGCCACCCCATCATTCCATTGAACAGCCATGTCGGAAATACCCGACCAATAGCTCTCATGGCCGCCCAAAAGCGTTGTTTTGTAAGAGAAATAAGCCACGCAGGCTACCCCATTTGTTATACTGCGCCCACACGCATGCTGGGAAGATAGCGGCCAGATGGATAACAAAACGTTTTCCAAATGTGGCACCCATAAGGTATTTACAAACAATCCTTAACAAATGCGTTTTGAATACGCCCTTTAAGGTCGGCGGTTCCCCCTGTGTTACAAATCCTTTTTGAAGCTTAAAACCTGTGCTAGAACAGCGGAAACGAGCGTGCATACCGCTCATTTTTACAAACGCAGGAACGGTCCTTGAAGATAGAGTCGGAAAATAAACAGGTCGCAATTTTGATGGCTACTTATGAACCTTGCGAGACTCTCGTGGAGCAAGTGGTGAGCTTTCAAGAGCAAGTGGCTGAGGACTTGTCCTTGATCGTCAGCGACGACTCTGAAGGGGAGCCTTCGGCTTTTTTGCGTCTCACACTTGAGCGGTTCTCCAAAGGCCCTGTAACGCTAGCAAGTGGCCCTCGCGAGGGGTTTGCTCAGAATTTCCTTTCGCTCATTCGCTTGGCTGGCCCCGATGTCGCCTACGCTTGCCTCTCGGATCAGGACGACGTCTGGTTTCCGGCAAAAATAGAACGCAGCCGTAATATGCTGGAAATCGAACCCGCAGATATTCCAACAATTTACTGCAGTCGGACCCTAAGGTGTGACAACGAATTAAAGTCGCTCCGACTGTCCCGGATGCCTGCCCGAACCCTCGGGTTTCCACATGCGTTGGTCCAAAATGTGGCGGCGGGAAACACGATCATGATGAACCGTGCCGCGCTTGATTTGCTGCAGGACGCCAGCTTGGAAGCGGGTGCAATTGTGGCCCATGATTGGTGGATTTATCAGATGATCACAGGTGTGGGCGGAAAGGTTATTTTTGATCAGGAACCGTCGCTTTATTATCGCCAACATGGCGGCAATCTCATCGGCGCGAATGTTGGCACCGCTGCCCTCCTCACGCGGACGCGCATGGTTGCCAACGGCAGGTTCAGCGAATGGAACGATATCAACATCGCCGCGCTGCGCCGCTCTGCGCATCGGTTTACCCCCGAAAACCAACGTCGCCTTGCACTGTTTGCGCGGGCGCGACGGCGGCGCGGGATTGCGCGCTTAAATGATCTGCAGAAAGTTGGCGTCTATCGGCAAACTAAGTTTAGCAACGCCGCAATGTGGAGTGCCATCGCCCTTGGCAAAATCTAGCGGGGAAATTTTTACCCTATGTTGATTTCCCCCATTTGAGTTTAAGACCGTGCCAAACTGGTAAAAATTGCACCAAGGGACCAAACGTGACCCAACCTCGCCTCTCTCCGGAAATAATCAATGCCATTGGCGCCCGTGTTTTGCTGTCTGAGGGCGAAGCACTGGTTCATTTTGCCCAAAACCTGACGCCTGAATTCCATGTTGCCGTTGAAAAGATGCTCAAGTGCGAGGGGCGCATTATTCTCTCTGGGATTGGAAAATCGGGTCATGTTGCGCGCAAAATAAGTTCAACACTCGCGAGCACAGGCACGCCCTCGTTTTACGTTCACCCTTCGGAAGCAAGCCATGGCGATCTGGGAATGATCCGCCCCGAAGATGTCTGCATCCTGATTTCGAACTCGGGCGAAACTTTTGAGTTGGGTGACATAATCGCCCACACCCGCCGCTTCGCGATCCCAATGATTGCCATCACAAAACGGCCAGAGAGTGCGCTCGGATCAGCCTCTGATGTGACCCTAACCCTGCCCGATGTGCCCGAAGCCTGCTTGATTGGTATGGCGCCGACAACATCAACAACACTGTCACTTGCCCTTGGGGATGCCCTCGCGGTGGCCCTGATGGAACTTCGGGAATTCAAGCCCGAGAACTTTCGCACCTATCACCCCGGCGGCAAACTTGGCGCACAACTCATCAAGGTCAGCCAGTTGATGCACGGTGGGACAGCGGTTCCGATTGTCGCCGCCGAAACCCCGATGTCCGAAGCGATTTTGACAATGACTTCAAAAGGGTTCGGGATTGCGGGCGTTGTAGAAAACGGCCGCCTCATCGGGGTGGTTTCAGATGGGGATTTGCGCCGCAACCTCGTAGGGCTGATGGAGAAAACCGCACGGGAAGTGGCGACCCTCAATCCTGTCACGATCCGCGGCGACAGCCTTGCAGAAGAAGCGCTGCGCGTTTTGAATACGAAAAAGATCGGCGCCCTTCTGGTTGTCGACGACACGAATGCGCCAATCGGCGTGCTAAACATCCATGATTGCCTGCGGGCGGGGGTTGCATGAAAACAGTTATTCTAATTCCGGCGCGGTTCGCGTCTACGCGCTATCCAGGTAAGCCACTGGTCAAACTGACATTGCCGGATGGCACACAAAAATCGCTTATTCAAATGAGCTATGAGGCCGCCAAATCAGTACGCGGAGCGGATGAAGTTTTCGTAACAACCGATGACGAGCGGATCGCCGAGGCTGCACGCGCCTTTGGTGCCGATGTTATCATGACCTCCGAGAATTGCGCCAACGGCACAGAACGTTGCGCAGAAGCCATGCAAAACGCAGGATTAGAAGCCGATATTATCGTTAATTTGCAAGGCGATGCCCCCTTGACCCCACCTTGGTTTGTTGAGGCCCTCATCGACGAGCTGGAGCGTGACAATTCCGTGGGTATGGCAACGCCCGTTCTGCGCTGTGATGCCCAAACCTATGCCCTTTTCACCGAAGACCGCCGCAACAATCGCGTTGGAGGAACAACAGCCATCTTTAACAAATTCAAAGACGCGCTGTATTTCACCAAGGAAGTCGTCCCTTATGTCGACCCTAATAAAATTCCAAACCCAATCCCCGTTTTCCATCACGTTGGCGTCTACGCCTATCGCCCCGATGCCCTCGCCGATTATGGCAGTTGGGAAACAGGCCCGCTTGAAAGACTCGAAGGATTGGAGCAACTCCGTTTCTTGGAAAACGGCCACCCCATTCGCTGTGTTGAAGTGGACGGCAGGGGGCGGGTATTTTGGGAACTCAACAATCCACAAGATGTCGCACGCATTGAATCCGTTCTAGGAGCCCAGTTATGAGCAAGATCGTAAACATCGGTGATATCGAAGTTGGTGGTAAAAATCCGTTTTTCCTCATCACCGGACCATGCCAGCTAGAGTCCCTTGAGCATTCGCGCATGATGGCCGAGAAGATCGCTGAAGCATGCGAGCCGACAGGAACGAAGTTCGTTTTCAAGGCCAGCTACGACAAAGCCAATCGCAGTTCCATCGGGACAGAGCGCGGGCTTGGCGTTGACAAGGGTTTGCAAATTTTGGACGATATTGCCCGCGAGTTTAATGTTCCCGTGATTACCGATGTGCACCTTCCTGATCATTGCGCCATCGCCGCCGAAGTTGTCGACGTCTTGCAAATCCCTGCGTTTTTGTGCCGCCAAACCGACTTGCTCCTCGCAGCAGGCGAGACTGGCAAGGTGATCAACGTGAAAAAGGGTCAGTTCCTTGCGCCTTGGGACATGGGCAATGTCGCCGAAAAAATCGCAAGTACGGGCAATGATAACATCATGCTGTGTGAGCGCGGCACGAGCTTTGGGTACAACACTTTGGTTACCGATTTCCGTGGCCTGCCAACGATGGCCGCTACGGGCTACCCCGTCATTTTCGATGCGACTCACTCGGTTCAACAACCCGGCGGGAAGGGCACGTCTTCGGGCGGTCAGCGCGAATTTGCGCCCGTTTTGGCGCGTGCGGCAGTGGCGGTCGGGGTTGCTGGATTGTTTATCGAAACACACCAAGATCCGGACAACGCGCCAAGCGACGGGCCGAACATGATTCCGATTGATCAAATGGGCGCCCTGATTGCAAACTTGCGTCGTTACGACGCGATTTCCAAAGAGTAATTGCCGTCCTGAGGGCGTGTTCCTTAAACCGTGAACTCGAATACTGCTAATCCCCTAGTTTTCTGGTGCGAGCAGTGATATTTGCCGTTCGTCAAACAAGTATTTCGAAAGGCAGGTGCGCTGTGCCACCCTTAAAATCAAAAACCTCGACACATGGTCGCAACATGGCAGGGGCCCGTGGCCTTTGGCGTGCGACCGGCATGAAAGACGACGATTTCGGCAAGCCGATTGTTGCGATTGTGAACTCTTTCACGCAGTTTGTTCCCGGACACGTACACCTCAAAGACTTGGGGCAAATGGTTGCGCGCGAAGTCGAAGCCTCGGGTGGTGTTGCCAAAGAATTCAACACCATCGCGGTGGATGATGGCATTGCGATGGGTCACGACGGGATGCTTTATTCCCTGCCCTCACGCGAAATCATTGCCGACTCGGTTGAGTATATGGTCAACGCGCATTGCGCCGATGCCATGGTTTGCATTTCAAACTGCGATAAAATCACTCCTGGTATGTTGATGGCCGCGTTGCGGTTGAATATCCCAGTTGTGTTTGTTTCCGGTGGCCCAATGGAAGCCGGAAAAGTGGTGCTGGATGGCGAAGAACGGTCCCTTGATCTGGTCGATGCAATGGTTGCCGCAGCTGACGAAACCATGAGCGACGACGATGTGGCTGCGATCGAACGCTCTGCTTGTCCAACCTGCGGTTCTTGCTCGGGTATGTTCACCGCGAACTCGATGAACTGTTTAACCGAGGCGCTTGGATTGGCGCTTGCGGGGAATGGTTCGGCACTAGCGACACACTCTGATCGTAAAGAATTGTTCCTCGAAGCGGGCCGTTTGGTCGTTGACCTTGCGCGCCGCTATTACCACGAAGAAGACGAAAGCGTTTTGCCGCGCAATGTGGCCACAAAAGCTGCGTTTGAAAACGCCATGACGCTCGATATCGCCATGGGCGGCTCTACCAATACGGTTTTGCACTTGCTCGCCGCAGCGCACGAAGGCGAAATCGATTTCGACATGTCCGACATCGACCGCCTTTCACGTGGCGTTCCGGTTTTGTGCAAAGTTGCGCCTTCGATTGCCAATGTGCACATGGAAGACATCCATCGCGCGGGTGGCATCATGGGCATTTTGGGCGAATTGGATCGCGCAGGATTGCTGGATACAACCGTCAACAACATCCACGCGGGCACCCTTGGGGCGGCCTTGGATAAATGGGACATCAAACGCACAGACGACGCAGCGGTGCACGAATTCTACCGTGCTGCACCGGGCGGAGTTCCCACGCAGGTCGCGTTCTCGCAATCACGGCGCTACAAGGCGTTGGATGATGATCGGGAAACCGGCATTGTGCGCTCAGCAGAGCACGCATTCTCGCAAGACGGTGGTTTGGCCGTGTTGTTTGGGAACCTCGCAGAAGACGGCTGTATCGTGAAAACGGCAGGTGTTGACGACTCGATCCTCAAATTCACTGGCCCTGCGAATGTTTTTGAAAGCCAAGATGACGCGGTTTCCGGCATTTTGACCCGCAAAGTGGCGAAGGGCGATATTGTCTTGATCCGCTATGAGGGACCACGCGGTGGGCCGGGGATGCAGGAGATGCTCTATCCCACGAGCTATCTAAAATCCCGCGGCCTGGGCAAAGCCTGTGCGCTTGTGACGGATGGACGCTTCTCGGGTGGCTCTTCTGGGCTTTCCATCGGGCACGTTTCTCCTGAAGCGGCCGAAGGTGGAACGATTGGACTGGTGGAGCAAGGCGATCTTATCGAGATCGACATTCCAAACCGGACGGTCAATCTTGCTGTTTCGGATGAGGTTTTGGCCGAACGCCGTGCCAAACGGGACGCTGAAGGCTGGGTGCCGTCCAAACCACGCCCACGCAAGATCACGACAGCCCTGCGGGCCTATGCGGCTCTGACATCCAGTGCTGCAAAAGGTGCTGTTCGCGTCGTTAAATGAAACAACGGGTTGCGCTTCGACGGTCGAAGCGCAACCCTATTTATGCAATACTATGTGTTTCCACGGTTTGAAATTTCGACAAATCCATCGCAAGCCCTGTTGCGTTTGAAACAATAACAAGCTCCCAATTCCCCGCCTCTGCGTCTTTGCAATTTATCAAGAGTGAATCGATTTGGGGAAGTGTTGAATAAAGATACCCCAAGTTATGACCGCGTAATTTTTCAGGCGAAAGACAGGGATCGAAAATTCGCAGACGAAACCCAGCCTCGAGGAGTTTACGCGCCAAATCAACGTTTGGACTCTCGCGTAAATCATCTGTCCCCGCTTTGAACGCCAACCCTGCCATCAGCACCTCGGACTCGGGCGTCAGGTTGCGCACGATGTGGTCAAACTGATGGTTTTTATGCGCGTCGTTAGAGCGAATGAGACTGTCGATTAAATGTGTATTCGCGCCAACGTCGCTTGCGATATATTGCAACGCCCGCACGTCTTTTGGAAGGCATGAACCGCCAAATGCGCCGCCCGGGCGGGTGTAATACGGGGAGATGTTGAGCTTAGTGTCCGAGACAAAAATTTCATGCACCTGCTTTGCGGACACGCCCATTTTCTGGCAAACCCGCCCGAACTCATTTGCAAAAGCAACCTTCACAGCGTGCCACGAATTGTCCACGAACTTGGTAAACTCGGCCTCTTCAAACTGCGTAACAAAAACCTGCGCTTCAATGTTTTTGTTAAGTTCGTCCATGACTGCATTCGGTTGTCCGTCCGCCGTACCGATGACAATTTTTGGCGGATTAAAGTAATCGTTAATTGCCTGCGCTTCGCGCAAAAACTCGGGGTTATAGACAAGATCGACCTTGTCACTCCACGCTTCTCCCATGCTGGCTTTGAAAATCGGTATCACAAGTTTGCGAATTGATCCGGGGCGCATGGTCGAACGAAAGACTACGGTCAGTTTTTTTACAGGATCCGTGCGGGCGATATTGGTCGCGATTTGGCGGGAAACATCCGCGATATATCGCATATCATGCGCGCCATCGATACCGCTCGGCGTACCAACACATACGATGGCCATATCCGCATCCAACAGCGCGTCTTCCACCGATTTTGTGGCCGATAACCGCCCAGATATGAAGGACTTCTCCATGAGGTCCTGAAGCCCGGGCTCTTCAAAGGGCGCTATGCAATTGTTAACATCGGTGATTTTGGTGTCGCTTACATCGACGCCGATGACAGTGTGCCCCTCACTTGCGATGCAACACGCTGCGGTGAATCCGACATATCCCATTCCGAAAATAGAAATCTGCATTGTGACGGCCCCAAGTTCAGTAAAAACACCTCAATTTGTACAGTGGGTGATGAATTAGGGATACGAAAAAGGAGCTAGTGGCAACTTGTTAACTCTCCTTTTGCGAGAGTGAAGGCCAAATGCAACACAACCGAGCGTTGCGTTGTCAACCGCTTAGGCTCGCTCGGGATATAAACACCTATCCCTTTCAACTCAGGAGACTCCAAAATGTTAGACCGCTACGAAGGTATTGCACCTGTTTCAAACGGCCCCGCAATTGATGCATTTGATATTGTTCCCAATGACACATCCGAATTGCCCGAAGTCACCCGCGCCCTTTTTGTGGGGCAAGGCGGCACAATTACTGCTGTGACGAAATCTGGTACAACCGTCACGTTTGAGAACGTCACAAACGGTGCGATTTTACCGCTGCGTATTTCCAAGGTATTGGCAAGTGGCACTACCGCGCTTGCTTTGGTGGGGTTAGTGTAATGATCGGTCTGGGTCTTCCGCTTTGGCCGAACGCGCCCGCCGTACAACCCGACACTCAAGGGTTGAAAATGTTGTGCGATTTCACCACAGGTTTCGCCGTTCTGAACGAAAACATCGTTCAGATTTCGGATATTTTTGCCTGCACGCGTACAACTGAAGGCCGTTTGAATGACGGAACCGTTTTCGCTCCAAATACCCTTCGCCTCTCCACACAAGGCCTCCTCATTGAAGAGGCCCGAAATAACGTCTTGCTAACCAGCTTCGCGCCAACCAACCAAACAGTCACATTGGCGGCGGGCACCTATACGTTGTCCGTTGGCGCAGGTGGATCAGCCTCCTTATCTGGAGCGGCGTCAGCCTCTGCGTCCGCAGGCTCAAGCGACACGTTTACTTTGTCCGGATCGGGCAATGTAGACTTGGCGGTGACGGGAAGCCCCATTTGGGTTCAACTCGAAGACGGCGCATTTTCCACCTCACCAATCGCCACGGGAACCACTTCGGTGACGCGATCTTATGATCGCGTCCAACCCCATGATCTCGGTTGGTTTACGCCTGACAACATGACCTTCACAATCGAATGGGAGCAGCTTCAAAACGGTTCTCTCGCGAGCAATGGTGTCGGGAATGTTGCGAGGTGGTCCGGAAATGCTGGCTATTCGCGTATTCGAGCGGGCAGTGCCACCTTTGCCCAAATCAGGAACGAAGCTGGCACCCTTGGCATGAATTCCGGAGTTGGCGGCGGCACAGTCGTGGGCATTCACACAATGACGCTCACGAGCAACGCTTCTGAATTCAAGATCGAGTGGTCGGAAAGCTTGAACGGAAGCGCGGGCAGTGTAACGTCGCAAAATGGTCCGGGCGCAGCCCATGTTTCATCGATGAATATCGGTGGAAACGTGGGTGGCGAATTCATAAACGGATTCATACGAAAAATATCGATAACTTAATAACTCCAGCTCGCAGAAACGCGGGCTGGAAACTACTTTTTGAAGGCCAAATTCAAAAGACGACGCCGCCTATCGTTGTTAAAAAGGTATTCTGAAAACAGAAGAGACGTTGAGTTTTTAACGATGTAGAGGGCCGCGCCAAAATCGGACATTCTGATCCCAATTATTGCCGCCGCCGGAAATCCAAGGCGTGTCGCTGACTCTGCACATATTTTCTGCGCCAATCGGCTTTCCAACCCAGTTACATTTTTCTTCGGTTTTGTGCCACTCATTGAGGAATTTTCCCCCAAACCTTCGAGAGAATTTGGCAGGGCTGTCAATCGCAAAAACCTTGCGAAGGCCTCACTTGTTTTGGGTGTATCACCCACCAAATCTTCGTAGCGGATAAACTGAAACTGTTCCGGCTTCTCTTTCAGCCAGAATTCCGTGCTGGCTGCGGCTTTTTTCCATGCGTACGCCAACACCACTGGGTTATAGCGCCGCCGATCATGCCACCACCCCTCGACATTTTTATAGGACGCCAAGACCGCATTTGGTTGCCGTAATTGACAGACGACCAAAGCTTGCGGAAAGCCCGCGTAAATACGATCCAAATGTTGGTGGTCCTGAGGCGTGTTCCACCCCCAGCGCGTCGCCCCCGCGAGAGTCGCCGCACGCTCAAATATCATGTGGAGCACGTCGCTCCACAACAGAAAATCCGGCCATTCTGCACACACAAGTTGCTTAACCTCGCCAAGGTTATCCAGCGAAAGGTGGATCGGTTGCTCAAGTGTTTTACCAACTTCTTGTGTGCTGCGAATTTCCAAAATGCGGTAAACCCATTGCGCAACCCGAAATGCCTCGTCGCTGGTCAACGGTTCCCATAGGTTTTCTGCATCAATTTTTTGGAGGACATAGAAATCATTAACGATAAACACTGAAGGGTCTTCATTGAGCAGGCGGGTCAAAATTGTCGAGCCACTGCGCGGTTGCCCGACGATGACGATGGGATCATTTACGAATGTGGAATTAGGCGGCATCAATAGAAACCTTTGTTTCCAGCCAGCCGCTTTTCAGGTCGTTTGGAGCGAAGCGCGCTCTAAGGGAACACGTCGTTTCTCGTGTGCCAAAGCTACCCGAATAGGCAACCTCCTCAATCAAAAAATGCACGCGGGATCCGGAGCGCCGAAGCGTATCATCAGGTCGCAACCAAAGCTCGACACCAGCAATTTTTTTCCCATCCCGTAGCAAATCTACACTGCCATTTTCTCTTAAATTGACAGCGATCGAGGGATGTAAAACATAAGTCAAACACACCTCTTTGAGACCCTTTTTTGGTGTTCCCAGCAATTGGTCGCGGATTGAATAACCATATGGAGCATCAAGGGCTAATTTGCGTTCATGGATGACGCCGAAGGGTTTTTTATAGCCATCATGTCGCCCCACAGCACACAACCCGCCCGCCGTCTGCGACATTGGCACACGCTTTGCACGCGCGGGATTGGACCAATTGAACGCACCCGAAATTTTACTTTGATCCTTGGAGGACAGGCAGAGCGTGTTGTGCTGCATGGTCCCTCTGAACATGTCACGCGCCTCACCACCCGAGTGATATAGATACGTTCCCGCATCAACAAACACGGGTTGATCATTGAGATGCCACCAAACTGAAAGCGCATCGGCATGCCCGTGCGCCGCAATCGACAGATGCCCGAGGGGACCATGGTCAAGCGCGATTAGGCTTCTGAGCCCCTTCCCGGAATGTCGGAAAACACTGTAGCCACCCTCGTCGAAAAAACCCGCTCCTTCAGGTGATGGTCCTGCCGATGCTGCTCGGCCCGTCCAAATCTGACGTAAGTGGGCGCGATCCTTGAGTGGCGCATACTCTGGACAATCTGCAATTTCTGCCAAAGAAGAAAGGATGTTTCGCACATAATCCTCCTCCCGCGCACCACCTGAAAGAATGACCCGCCCCTCATCATCATCCCCAATGCGCGGAACATTTCCGCCCTCATCCATCATCCAGCGCAGATGTTTGGCCGAAGACTTTAAACGGTTCATAACTTGAGGTTCGAACTTTTCACCCTGATGGCGCGCCATGTTTAGAGCAAGCAGCACCCATTCTAGCGCAAAACAGGAATAGGTGGGGGATTGCTCGGCCCCGACACCATCCTCGTGAATTTGGCACAATATTTGCTCGCCGAGCTCAACGAAAGCCCTGTCCGCAAGGAGTTTCGCCTTATTTAGACGCGGCATCAGTCGACCAAGGATATAGGTCGCTGACAGTTCGGCGATCAAATGGTTATTCGCGGAGGAATATTTAGACGGATACCTGTTGAGCCAAACCAAATGAGCGTTCAATGTTTTGACAAGTTTTAACTTTAGGTTTTCGGGGATATTTTCTTGTCCAAGAAGCGAAACCGCCGTCGTAAAACTCATAATTCGAAGGGCCAGTTCGATGCCGGAATTCCAATTCACCCCTAGAAAAGGCGGATTGGAGTCGATCCAACTTTCCATCACTTCGAGGCAAAACCGCAGGTCTTCTTTCTGACCTTTCGCTCGAAATAACGCAGCAGCAACGGGCAAAATTTGCAGCCGATTCATTTCCCATGTGTATTTAATGTCGCCGCGATCAGGGCGATGCCGATAAGCGACGTCGAAACAGTATTTTTCGCGCTCCCAATACTCGCCACTTACTGGGTCAAAGTGCCATAAGTCGGCAAGAGGCACAGGATCCCATGTGCACCCAAGATAGTGCCAGCGACCAACCCGCGCACGCTCGACTTCTGTTTGCCATTCTTGCCAACAATTCTTAGTGACTTCTACAAACGTTTCTTGGGAAAACTCAAAAAGGGCGAGGGTTCCAAAATCACCGGCTTCAAGCGTAAAAGTGCGCCCACGCCGGCGCAGAGAATGCTCTTTCATCCGATGCACAACTTCTCTGGGAGACATCGACTTTAACCGGTCAAAGTACCACCTCAATTTTGACGACAATTCGCTATTCCCATGCACCTCTAGATACTTTTACCGCAAAACTTGAGAAATCCAGTCAAACGAAAAAGAATAAATATCAATCTAGAGATGTATTGACTATACCTTAAGTAGAGTTCCCTAAAAATATGTGACCGTCTCATAAATGCCAGAACCCACCCAATCCCCCGCTTTTACCTCTTTCGAAGAGTTGCAGGCTTGCGCGCCCCTCAAAGAGCGCAAAGTTCTCATCATCGTCGAGAACCTCCCCGTTCCCTTTGATCGACGCGTCTGGCTCGAAGCCCGCACCCTTAAGGCAGCAGGTGCGGTTGTAAGCGTCATTTGCCCAACTGGAAAAGGGTTCGACAAACGGTACGAAGAGATTGAGGGTATCCATGTTTATCGCCACAGCCTCCCTTTGGATGCAAAAGGGGCGCTAGGATATTTGGTTGAATATGGGGCCGCGCTGTTTTGGGAAAGTTACCTCGCGTGGAAAATCCTTTTCAAGCACGGTTTTGATGTCATTCACGGATGCAACCCCCCCGATCTCATCTTCTTGGTCGCGTGGCAATTTCGCCTGCTTGGGCGGCGATTTGTTTTCGATCACCATGATATTAACCCTGAACTCTATGAGGCGAAATTCAACAAGCGCGGTTTCTTTTGGAAGCTGATGGTTTTGTTCGAACGTGTCACATTTGCCAGCGCGTCGGTGTCAATTGCCACCAACGAAAGCTATCGACGCATCGCAATCGAGCGCGGGAAAATGCCCCCCGATGACGTTTTTGTCGTTCGCTCTGGTCCTGACCTCACGCGTGTTAAATCTGTCGACCCCGTGGAGTCGTGGAAAAACGGGCGTGACTATGTTGTCGGTTATGTTGGCGTTATGGGCGAACAGGAAGGCATTGATCTGTTGCTGGAATCCGTGCGGTATTTGGTCCACGATCGACGGCGGCACGATATCCAATTCGTCCTTGTTGGCGGCGGGCCTGCCCTTGATGATTTGAAAAACCTCTGCGCCGACATGGGGCTTCAGGATTACGTCACCTTCGCCGGACGCGCGCCGGATCAAGAGTTGTTCGAAGTTCTTTCCACATCCGCGATCTGTGTAAACCCTGATCGCGTGAACCCGATGAACGATAAATCCACGATGAATAAAATTCTAGAGTACATGGCTTTTGGGAAACCCATCGTGCAATTCGATGTGACCGAAGGGCGTTTTTCGGCGGGTGAAAGTTCGCTCTATGCGCTTTCAAACGACATCGTAGATTTTGCGCAAAAGATCGAGGACCTCTTGGATAATCCTGACCGACGGGCGGAAATGGGAGTCATCGGGCGCGAACGGGTCGAGAGAAAATTTGCGTGGCCGCACCAAATTTCATCCCTCATTTCGGCCTACCTTCGCGTCTTGAACAAATGATCAACGTCGCAATCGGCGCACAGCTCTTCCTGCTGCTCGGTTTTGACTATTTTCCGGCAGCATTGCGTCTGGTTTTGGCAGGCGGAATTAACCTGCTCTACATTTTTGCGATTGTCGCCTATCTCCAACGCACAGGCGATCGCAAAGACCTTATTTTGTTTCTACCAGTCGGTATTTTTGTATTCATGGGCCTTGTCGGCCTTGCCCTTGAGCAAGTATCGCAGACACAAAACCAAGCATCCATCCTTGCGGCAGTCCGGCAACTTTCCCCCTATGTTGCCCTCATTGCGCTCGTTATTTGCCGCCGCGAAATCTCCCCTGCGCTTCTTGCCATTTGTGCATTTTCCATACTCGCGTCGGCGGCGCTTCACGCAGTCTTCTTGCCAAACGTTTTCCTAAACAATAGCCAACGTTTTGCACCGTTTTCGACAAACCTCCATGCCTCTGGCTATGCGCTCGTTGGCACGCTCCTCCTATTCTGGTTTTTGTATAAGTCCGAGAGGCTCAAACCCGTTTGGTTTATCCTCTTCGCGCTCGTGTGCTTGTTCCTGTTGAATGGGAATGGTGTGCGTACACCCATCTTGTTTTTGCTCTTCTACCTCGGCTTTGAGATGCTTTTGTCGAACCCGTTTTTGCGGCATAACCGCTCTGTAATTTTGGTTCTCTGTGCTGTTACGCTCGTCGCCATTGCAGCAGTCGCCATGACAATTGACCTGTCCGTTTTCAACCAGTTTTCTAGTGGCCGCTTGAGCAATTACGGCGAGCGGTTCGACTTACTTAATCAGCGCGACCTTCAAACGCTTCTGTTTGGTACGGGGCCTGGTTCTGACCTTTTAAAAACCTCTACTTGGTGGTGGGATGAGAAGGACTCCCACAGCGACGTTCTAAAGATTCTTTGGGGCGGCGGGGTACTCGGCCTGATAGTATTCCTATGGTTCTGGCTGCTAGTGGGCTTGCGAAATCAGGGGGCATTTCTCGCTCTAAGCCTCGCGCTTCTTGCGGCGTCATGTGTCTCTAACGCGTATCTTTCTCGCCCAAATTCGGCATTCTTGCTGTTTGCATTTGGCGCGGCTCGACAGGCGTACCTTGAGCGCAAAACCGTTTAAAAACCTTTGCGGCGCGCCACCAAACTAAGCCCTAGATCCCGAAGGGCAAAGCCCAGAAGTATTGCAATTGCAATTCCGGCACTCCCCCAAATCGGCCCCGCCAAGAACGATACCACGACAACGCAAACAAGTCGCAGAATTGAATATTTTCGGACAATTTTTGCCTGTCCAGACATCAGAAACACATTGCTCGCGGGCCCAAACGCCGCATTTAGAAACGAGCCAAATGCGATGAGGGAAATTGGCAAAACCGCAGCGCTATAGGAAGCTGGAAAAGCCCACCCAATTAGTACGCCTCCTCCCAACGTGCAGAAAAGGACATAAACGAAGGAGGGAATTCCAGCCAATAATCCAGCTTGTTTGCGTGCCTTGTTGAGACCCAAAATATTGTTATCTTTTGACAAGCGCGCATAGGCAGGGCTGAACGTTGCGCCAACGGAACTTGTCAGAAGGGACGGTAAGGTGCCAAATCGAAGAGCAACCTCGATGATGGCCGTGCCACCCGCACCCAATATAGCTGTCGCCAAAAATATGGGGGCACGCATCGCCAAAACCGTAAATATTTGCGCTTGAAAAATGCTCCATCCATCGCTCAATAATACCTTAATGGATGCACGATCTACACTCCCGATCGGGCCGCCACCAATGAAAAAACGGATGAGAATTTGAATCGCCAATGTGAGCCATCCTGCCCACAAGAGTGCATGTAACGTGTCGTTTCCGTTCAGTGTTCCATTCAAATAGGCAGGCATAAGTGCCAAGAAAATAAAGAGCTGAAGCCCGATTGATTCTGGCACTTGGGCAGCCAAATTGTGCCCCAACCCTCTTACCTGTCCTACCAAAAGACCAATCAACACATAGGCCGGTGCCGCCATGGCAAAAAGAGTAGCGTTTTGGGCACCCAGAAGACCTAACTTTTGCGCGCATAGGACACAAATGGAAATGAGGATACCCGAAGCCATTGCAATCACAATTCCAGCGAGGCTCAACTTTTGCGCCACCGTGGAAACTCGTCTGCCATCCATGGTCCCTGCGATTTGACGCATTGATGCTTGATCAACTCCAAAGGACCCAATTGCGCGCACTAGCCCGAGAGCGGCGTACATCAAAGCAAACTGCCCCATTTCCAAGAGGGTTAGGTTTCGCGCTAAAAAGATTGTCGTCGCAAGCTGCACCCCGACACCTAATGCACGAATTCCCATGAGAGTAATCGACGAAATAACCAAAGAATTCTTCATTTCGCCCTAACTACAAACAACGCTACGCATTCACGGATTAACAATATACAACCAGAAGGAGAAGAGATAGAACAATGCTGCCCTGTCGCCAAAGTAACCCTTTATTATGGAGGGAATTTGAGACCAAAGCGAGGGAGAGCGTATAAACATTTAGGACTGGTAAATAGTGAATACTTCTGGACTCCCGGGGCACAGCATACTTTGCGGTCCTATAGCGCCGAAAAAAGGTGTGTCTCGTGGTGGATATGAGACAGCAAATCGTCGCACAATTTCCCTCCTCGAAGCTGCGGGCTGTCACGTGGATGAGTATGTCTATCCGGATACTCTCGGGAAAGGTTTCCTTCCAAGGGCAATTTCTTACTTCCTGAATTTTCTAGCGCTGCGCAAAAAATTGAACCAACGGCAGGCCAAAGGCAACGCAATACCTTTTCACATCACCCCTTTATTTAAGCAGTTTATTCTACCAGAGTTCCTTCTGATCCGTCGTGCAAAACGCCTTGGAATGCGCATCGTTTTGGATTTGCGAGCTGGAAACAAAGCGAGCGATCGCGCACGTTTTGGGAAAACATATCGTAAACTTTTTGACGGCTGCATAAAATTGGCCGACGTGGTTTCTGTTGAGGGGCGGGAATATATTCCCCTTATTCGGTCAATCGCTCCCGATATTGAGGTCACCTATCTTCCGAACTTTGTGGATGGGGAGAACATCGTGGAAAACCCCCCGACACGGAGTTCAGAGGTTTGTCGCCTCGTTTATGTGGGAACCGTATCAGAGGCAAAGGGCGTGCCTGATCTTATCAATGTCGCGGATCATCTGGTGCAAATTGGTCTGCCCGTGCAGCTGGATATCATTGGTCGACCCACCAAATCCTTTCGGAAAGAATTTGAGAGAAATTGTAAAGACCGACCCTATGTCATGGGACACGGCGCGCAGAGCTTTGAATATGTTCGTACATTCCTTGACCAAAGCCATTTTTTCGTTTTTTTAACGAAGTGGCCCGGCGAGGGTCATTCAAATGCTCTCACCGAGGCTATGGCGCGCGGATGCGTTCCTGTTGCGACCCAGCATGGCTTCAATCAGTCAACGATTTCGGACTGTGGCATCATCATCAAGGATCGCGTTGAAACAGTCGAAATCGCTTCACAAATTGCGCAACTCTGGTCGACTCCGTCTTTTGATGTCCTTGCCGAAGCTTCGATCAATCGTATTCGCACTCAGTTTGGCGAAGACACGGTACGCGCGATCCTACGGGGATTGTATTGGCCTGACGCTCAGACCTAATGGCCGGTTTTCTTGAAAACGACGGTCACTGTCTTTAGAATGAGGCATAAATCCATCCAGAAGCTTTGGCGATCATTATACGTGTTGTCGTAAGAAATGCGGCTCAGAAAGCTAGAGGTGCCACGCCCTTCAATTTGCCACAATCCGGTAATCCCAGGCCGAAGATTATAGTAGGAATGCCCGCCAGCCGCACGATAAAGCGTGTCTTGGTTTTCCATGAAGGGTCTTGGCCCGACGAGGCTCATATCGCCTTTAACCACGTTCCAAATTTGGGGTAGTTCGTCTAGGCTCGTTGCCCGCAGGAAGCGACCAATTGGGGTAATCCGTGGATCATTTTCCAGCTTTTGGTTAGCCCGCCATTCCTCTGCAACTTCAGGATCGTCCTGACAGAGAGCTTCCAACGCTTTTTCCGCATCCAACACCATAGTGCGAAACTTGTAGCACCTAAAAACCTTACCATAGCGACCCACCCGGTTTTGATAGTATAGACCCGGACCGCCCCTTGAGGCCAACATCCAGAGGATTGCAAGAACCGGCACCAAGATCGGCAAAACAACCATCGCGAACCCCAAGTCGAAAAGCCGTTTTGGGTAGGTTGGAAGGGTACTTATTTGTGCCCGATGGTGTGTTGGATAGTAGCGAACGTCACTAGAGACATAGGCTGTCTCGCAAAAGTCTACATTATCAGTATGGTCTTTCATTCAATAGGCCTCGATCGCCCGAAAAACGAGCATCTCACTCCATAACCACCATAGGTTGTGTAGCCCAGCGCGTTCGACGAGTCGAGAATTTTCTCAACAATTTTATAAATTTATTGTTTGTTTACCTACTGTTAACCAATATTAACAAATGGTAAAATTTGAATCCTCCTGATCTATCTTTTCGGAATGGACCCAGCCCTTGGTTGCGCTGTCGGGAAATTCCGTCCGGAAAGGTCGAGGGTTTTGGCCTCGGAAGCTAGTCTAAATGCCGGATTGGAAGCACGCTACACGACTAAATCCGGTCAAAACGGGTGCAGATCAGCGGTTGGCGAGAGCCGTTTTCTGACTAACATTTCGCCCCGCCGATATAAGAAATGACCGGCGGGGCGAGTTGGTTCAGTGGAAACCTGAGCTGTGCCTATTGGCCAGCGTGGCTCGAAGTATTCAAGTTCTTCACCTGCTTAATGACATCTTCGAGGTTATAGCTCGAAGGATCCTGCATCGGTGGGAAGGTGTGGTAGGTCTCAAGTTCTCTGAGCCACAGCGCTTGTCCGATGGGCAATAGATTCCAGTCATACGCATATGCGGTGACCGGTCCTGCGAGCGCGCCGCCGACACCCTGAAGTGTCTTCAACTGGCTACCGACCGACGTTTCGAACGGATCGCGTTTGATGTTGACGATTTGGGTCCAGTGGTAGGGTTGTACCCCTGTCGTGAAGCCTGCGGGGTCGTCGGACACCATCGCGAAGTACATCTTCCAGTTCTTGTAACGCACTGCCGACGGGTCTTTACCGGAGTAGTACATGAACGTGTCACGTGCGGCGGTATCGGACTCGCCCAGCAGGTAGTCGCGCTGGTTAACCCCATCGAGCGTGGTCTTGACGATGCCGGGATAGGTACCTTTTTCGATCTGAGCCCGCAGATCATTCTCTTTCGGACCACCTGCTAAATCGACCAATGTTGGCAACCAATCAAGCGACGCGAAGATGTCATTCAACACGGTGCCAGCCTTGATGTGGCCAGGCCAGCGGATGACAGCAGGCGCACGCATACCGCCCTCCCAAGTGGTCAGTTTGCCGCCCTTGAACGGGGTCACGCCACCATCGGGGAAGGTAATTGTTTCCGCGCCATTGTCGGTTGTGAAGACGACGATGGTGTTGTCAAGTTCGCCCATGTCTTCGAGTTTCTTCAACACATAGCCGATGTTGTCGTCCATCTGCTTCATACCAACTTCGTTGGCACCCCAGTCTTTGCCGCCTTTGGTGCCGAGCATGTCAGCGTATTCGTCCGACAGAACTGTGGTGATGTGCATACGTGCGGGGTTGTACCAAACAAAGAATGGTTTGTTGGTTTTCTTAGGATCGTTGCGATCGAGGAAGTCGATAACTTTGGCCGAGATTTCCTCGTCCACGGTTTTCGAACGTTCCAACGTCAGCGGTCCCTCATCGGTACAGGTCTGGTTGGCGGCTGTACCGTCGGAGGACGTACACGCGATAACGGGGCGTGGCGGCGTCAGACAGATTGTGGTCGTGGGATCAACGGCACCGGGAACCTCGGCAAGGCCAGGGATTGATGTGTTTTTACAGGCAGGCGCAATCGCTTGATCTGTAGGGCCTGCATTGATGTCGGGGAAACTTACGCCCTGCATCGCGTCGAGATGATAGAGATAGCCCCAAAACTCCTCAAACCCATGCGCCGTTGGTAAGGCATCGGTATGGTCGCCGAGGTGGTTCTTGCCGAATTCACCAGTTGAGTAGCCAAGATCGCGCAAGAAGACCGCAAGCGACGGTGTTCCGGGTTGAAGGTAGCTCGGGCTACCGGGAAGCTGCGGCATGATCATGCCGGTTCTGAGGGGCTGCATACCGGTGAAGAAAGCGTTGCGACCGGCGGTGCAGCTTTGTTCAGCGTAATAGTCGGTGAACATCGCGCCTTCGTTGCCGATACGGTCGATGTTGGGAGTCTCGCCGACCATCAGGCCGCGGTGATAGATCGACGGCTGCATCCAGCCAATGTCGTCGCCCATGATGAATAGAATATTAGGTTTGGATTGTTCTTGCGCCAAAGCGGGTACAACCGCTCCGGTAACTGTCAATCCAAACGCAACTAAACCCGCATGGGTCAGAATGCCTTTAGAACTAGCGCGTCTCATATGTTTCTCTCCTATTGTTTTTAGATAAATTCTCGTAATCGATAAAAATTCTCAGCTCAAAGAGGCCGAGTAATACACGGGTCACTGACTTTCCCTAACTATTTAAATCCCACGATTTTGGATTGGAGGACGCTGCGAATTTCCGCTTCTAGTTCGTCCATAATTCGGTGGTACTCTTGGGCTCTATTGAGGTCATCGTTTTCTACTTTTCGCCAGTGATGAAACGCAGCCGTCGCTTCCTCAAAGTCCATACAGACACTTCCAAGGCTTTCATTTTCGGCGCAAAGCTGTTGAATAGCCCTCTCATGCTCCGGAAACTTGCATATTATGGCGGCGAAATTCGGCACGGCACATACTTCCGACTTTACGGCAGATAATCCTGACTTGCGGGAATACTGCGCTGATTTTTTGTTGTTTACCAAGGTTCGTACTGTACGTACCCCCTTCGGATAACGCCGTTTGATGGCGGATATTTCTCGTGTTGCCAGTACATTCGTGCAACATTCCAGTTATTGTCAGGAAAGCAGATAAGGTGATCGTGCAATGCTGGAAAACAGCGACCGTTCAGGCTACAAAAACGCAAATTTACAGGATGGCCCGTCGGCCAACGACGTGCGCGCACAGCTTGAACGTGTCCTCGACAGTTCCGTTTTCGAAGGCAGCGCCCGTCGGCGTGCGCTGCTCCGTTATCTGGTTGAACAAACGCTTCTGGGCCATTCCGAAAAGCTGAAAGGCTATTCAATTGCGCTGGACGTTTTTGATCGGGACGAAAGTTTCGATCCGGCGTCTGATCCCGTGGTACGACTTGAGGCTGGCCGTTTGCGCCGCTCGCTTGACTCCTTCTATGTCAATTGTGGCAATCAAGACTCGGTGCGGATCAACATCCCCAAAGGGGCCTATGTCGCAGAATTCGCTTGGCTGTCGGGGCCTTCCAAGCAGGTTTCCACACCCGATCCCGACGCGGTTACGCCACAGGCACCTGACGATGGCAAAACGGGTGGACTTGGCCGCAAGTTCAAAACAGCCGTCCTTGCCACTTGCGTCCTTTTGGGGCTTGCAGGCGCGCTATTCTGGTTCGCCTTTCCGGATGGCAAATCTTCGCCAAAGGACGTTCGAGGAGCGACCGTTATAGTTTTGCCCTTCGCAGCGCTGGACCCTAGTGGCGCAACTCACTTGTTTGCCGCCAGTTTCGCGCAGGATCTAGTCGCGGATTTGATGCAGTTTCCGGACCTTCGACTTTTTTCTGCTTCAACCAGCTTTCAACAGGCAGCGGATGCAGATCCAGTTGCGCTTGGTCGGGAATTGGGGGTTTCCTATGTTGTCTACGGCAATATCCAAACGGATTTGGACAAGCTCCTGCTCAAAGCGCAGCTTGCTGATGCCGCTACGGGTGAGGTCTACTGGAATGGTCGTTTTGAGCGGCAATTGGCACCAAGCGATCTTTATGGCTTGCGCAGCGAATTGTCCTCCGCCGTCGCAACGGCCCTTGGCGAACGCAATGGGGTCTTGAATGTCACAACGCTGGATCGGTTAACCACAGATAGAACGTTCGGCATGGAGAATTACAAATGCGTCTTGCACGCCTATGCGTACCGCAGAACATTCGAGGAAGCGCTTTTTGCCCCCGCACTGGATTGCCTCAAGGCAGCCCGTATACGCGCGCCCAACGACGCCGAAGTGTGGGCAATGCTTGGCTACCTAAACCTTGATGCGACCCGCCAAGGCGTGGTTCCCGCCAGCGAGCATCCGGCATACATGGCCGAGGCGCAAAGAGCAGCAACGCGGGCTCTGGAGTTGGAACCCAACAATCAACACGGTCTCGAGGCGCTCGCGACAATCGCGTTCTACACCGGCGATTTTGATACCGCAGAACAGTTGCAACGCCGCGTGGTTGCGGCCAACCCTCATGATCCCGAAGCATTGGCCCTGCTTGGTTGGCGTCTCGCGGTGCGAGGCAACTGGGAGGATGGTCTCCCTTACCTCAGGCGTGCAATTGCCCGCAGCGCCAACCCTCCCGGCTGGTACTTTCACCTGATCGCGATTCACGAATACCTTGAGGGCAACTATGCCGATGCCCTCACAGCGGCGGAGCACTCGGCTAAGGTGGGCTCCGCAATCGGTCTATCTCTGGCGGCAATCAACCACGCCAAACTCGGCGATATGAATACCGCACACAAGGAATTGGCCAAAATGGCCCAAGCATGGCCTTTACTGGCGCGCGACCCCGCCGCTGCTTTTAAAAACTTTCAGGCCGAGGAAGAAATAATTGCCGCTTTGATAAACGGCCTACGTGATGCAGGTTGGGAGCCACCTGATGAAACAGCCGAGTGAGCGTAATCCTGATGGATTGCACCACGTGTGGCGGCTCTACTGAAAGGCTTGTTCGGTTGTAACTGAACAAACTTGACATATCCAATGCATGCAGTATGTACAGCCTCCAATGTGCAACCCAATCTAAAGGCGGAAGCAATAATTATGTCTCACCACGGTCAAATCGACACCATACGCACCGACTTTATCGAACGCATGGGCGTCGTGGCACAGACCGAAGGCATGCCCCGTATGGCGGGACAGATTTTTGCGATGCTGGTCTTTGACGGGGATGCAATCGCGTTTGGCGAAATTGCCACCAATCTAGCCGTGAGCCGCGCGACCGTCAGCACAAGCATCCGTCTTCTCGAAGACCGTGGATTGATCCGGCGGGTCAACAAGCGGGGCGAGCGGCAGGATTATTTCCAACTGGCCGACGATGCCTATCTCACTATGATGAAGTTCGCGCTTTTGGGAACGCAGCGTGCAAAAGGCGAAATTGACGATGCGATCCAAAACCTTCCCGATGGAACCGAGGATGTGCGCCGCCGGTTGAGCGATTTCTCCGGCTTCTATGACGCGATCAATACTTCCTTGTCAAAAACCATGTCTAACATGCCCAAGACCAAGCCCTGACCAACCAACCGCACGCCTCCCCCTAATAGCCCGAAAGAACACTTGCTATGAAAGATACCTTACCAACTGGCCGCACTGCGCTCGTTTTTGAAAGCGATTCCGGTTCGACTCGATCCAGATGGGTGGCCGGTGGACTGGCGATTGCAATCGTCGCTTGGATGGGGAGCGGTTTCATTTTTCCATCCACAGACACCACACAAAACGCACAGCCCGTCGCGGCCCCCAGAGCCGTCACAGTTGCCGTTCAGCGATCGATAGCTGAAACGGTGGAGCAGGTTTTCGTCGCCGAAGGTCAGGCCCTGCCCGATCGCGATACAATGATCCGCGCCGAGATTTCAGGGGAAATCAGCGAGGTCTTGGTGGACAAGGGTGTGGACCTCGAAGCAGGGCAAATCATTGCACGTTTTGATACCGCCTCACAAATCTCAGACTTGGCACGTGCGCAAGGCGAGTTTGCCCGCGCGCAACGCGAATCCGATACCGCTGCTGCCTTGCTCGAACGCGGTGTTGCGACGGCAGATCGTGTGGCCCAAGCTAGTGCTACCTTGGCAGCGGCCCAATCGGGCGTGACCTTGGCACAAGAAGCCATTGGCAATTCCGAAATCCGCGCCCCCTTTGCGGGACGCCTTGAGAGCTTTGATATCGACGTTGGCGAGTATGTCTCGGCGGGCGACAGCGTGGGCCGAATTGTTGACAACAGATCGCTCACCATTCGCATTCAAATACCGCAACAATCCCTGCGTGATATTCAGGTTGGCCAAAAAGCCGACGTTGCCTTCATCACGGGCGCCATTGGTTCTGGGCTGGTTGGTTTTGTCGGCAGCAGCGCCGATGCCGCGACACGGACCTTCATCGCCGAAATCGAGGTTTCTAATGCGGACGGATCGATCCCCGCTGGGATCAGTGCCCAGTTGCGCATTATCACAGGCGAATTGACCGCACATTTCATCTCGCCCGCTATCTTGTCCCTTGGAACCGATGGCGCTCTAGGGATCAAAACCGTGGACAGCGACAACCGCGTTGTCTTCCATAAGGTGGGTATCGTGCGCGCCCAAACTGATGGTATCTGGGTTTCGGGTTTGCCCGATGACGCCCAGATCATTTCCATCGGTCAGGGCTTTGTTAACGACGGTGAAATCGTGGACCCGCAACCTGACACCACCGCAGAGCCAGCCTCCCCCGCGCCAGAAACCGCAAGCCAAGTCAAAGACGGCGCGAACGGGCAAATCATCGAAACGAAACCTAACCAAGAGTCAAACCAATGAACGGCCTGATTGACGCGGCCTTTAGCCGTGCGCGCGTGGTTGTCATGGCGCTGGTTATGATCCTGACCGTCGGGACCTATGCCTATATTTCGATCCCCAAGGAAAGCTCGCCCGAAATCCCCATCCCGATTTTCTATGTCTCGACGGGCCTTGACGGTATTTCCCCCGAAGACAGCGAGCGCCTGTTGGTTGAGCCGCTTGAGCTGGAACTCAGTTCGATCACTGGCCTCAAACAGATGACTAGCAACGCAGGCGAAGGACATGCCAGCGTCCAGTTGGAATTTGAACCGGGTTTTGATTCCGAATCCGCCTTGGACAAGGTGCGCGAAGGGGTAGACCGCGCCAGCTCTGATCTCCCCAGTGACGCGTCTGACCCAACCGTCACCGAAATCAACACAGCACTTTTCCCAATCCTGACCGCAATCCTTTCTGGCCCCGTGCCAGAGCGGACCCTCAATAGGCTTTCCGAAGACCTCAAGGACGAGATCGAAGGGCTTGAAGGGGTGCTTGAGGTTGAAGTGGGTGGCGAGCGCACGGAATTGCTTGAAGTGCTGATCGATCCCACCGTGTTTGAAACCTATAATATCAGTTTTGAGGAGTTGATCGGCCAAATTAACCGCAACAACCAGTTGATCGCCGCCGGTGCCATTGAGAGCGGCGCAGGTCGGCTTGTGTTGAAAGTTCCGGGCCTGATTGAGGACATCGACGATATCATGGCGCTTCCGGTCAAGGTGCGCAACAATACCGTCGTTACCTTCGCCGACGTCGCCACAATTCGCCGCACATTCGAGGACCCCAACGGATTTGCCCGTATCGATGGCCAACCCGCACTCGCCCTTGAAATCAAAAAACGCTCGGGGTCCAACATTATCGAGACGGTCGCCGCTGTGCGCGCTTTGATTGAAGAGAAGCAAAAAGACTGGCCCGAAAGCGTCAGCATCAACTATATGCAGGACGAAAGCGAGCAAGTGGAAACGATGCTCAGCGATCTTGAGGCCAACGTCATTGCCGCTGTGATCCTTGTGATGATCGTCATCGTTTGGGCGCTTGGAATCCGGTCTGCGCTGCTTGTGGGCCTCGCCATTCCGGGGGCCTTTCTCGCTGGCGTCACGGCGCTCCTGCTCATGGGCTATACCATGAATCTCGTTGTCCTCTTTTCGCTGATCCTTGTTGTCGGAATGTTGGTCGATGGGGCCATTGTCACAACTGAACTTGCCGACCGCCGCTTGCAAGAGGGCGACCCGCCCAAGGTCGCCTATGCCTATGCCGCCAAGCGGATGGCGTGGCCGATCATTGCCTCAACAGCCACAACGCTTTCGGTGTTTTTGCCGCTTCTGTTCTGGTCTGGCACCGTGGGTGAGTTTATGAAATTCCTCCCCATCACGGTGATCCTAACACTGACCGCCTCGCTCTTTATGGCGCTGATTTTCATTCCAGTTGTGGGTGGAATTATCGGCAAGAAACCTCCTCAATCCGCCAAAGACAAGGCCACGCTTTACGCCGCCGAAAAGGGCGATCCGCGCGACCTTAAGGGTTTCACTGGCCGTTATGTCCGTGTCTTGCAATTCGCGATCCTGCGGCCTTGGGCGACACTCATCATGGCGATTTCGTTCTTGATGGCCGCCTTTACCGCCTATGGGCATTTCGGCAACGGCATCAGTTTCTTCCCGTCAGTTGAGCCTGATTTCGCACAGGTCCAAGTGCGCGCCCGCGATAATTTCTCGATCTTCGAGAAGGACGCCTTGGTGCGACGTGTGGAAAATCGCCTGTTCGATTTTGATGAAATCGCATCGGTTTACGCCCGTTCGGGTGGCGGCAATCAAAACGCCGCCGACCTGATCGGAACCATCCAAGTTGAATTCACCGAATGGGATACACGCCGCACCGCAGCCATAATCGGCGAGGAAATTCGCACAGAAATGGCTACGATTCCCGGCATCGATGTGCAAGTACAAACGGCCTCAAACGGCCCCTCGGCAGGAAAACCCGTGAGTTTGCGCGTGCGGGCACAGGACCCCTTGGCGCAAGGCGCTGCGGTGGATGAAATCCGTACAACCATGGACGCAATCGGCGGTTTCACCGATGTCACCGACACGCGCCCCCTACCCGGCGTTGAATGGCGCATCACGGTTAACCGTTCCGAAGCTGCAAGGTTTGGCGCCGACATCTCGACCCTTGGTCAGGCGGTCCAGCTCCTGACCCGTGGCATCACCGTGGCCGATTACCGTCCCAGCGACGCCGATGGCACGGTCGACATCAACGTCCGGTTCCCCTCCGACGAGCGCACGCTTGAGAAGCTGCAAGCCTTGCGCGTCCCGACCTCTGTTGGCCTTGTCCCGATCTCGAATTTCGTGACGTTCGAACCCAGCCCCCGCACAGGTACGATCACCCGTATCGACCAACGCCGTGTCATCAGCATTGAAGCAAATGTCGCCCCCGGTTTGCTCGTCAACGATCAAGTTGTGGCGCTCCAAGCCGCCATCGCCAAGATCGACCTCCCCGAAGGCGTCGAGGCGTCGTTTGCGGGCGAAGCGCAGGATCAAACCGACGCGATGATCTTCCTTGCTGGGGCTTTCGCCACGGCGATCTTCATGATGTTCGCGATTTTGGTGATCCAGTTCAACAACTTCTACCAAGCCTTTGTCGTCATGAGTGCCATCGTGTTTTCAATCGCGGGCGTCCTCTTTGGCTTGATCGTCACGGGCCGCCCCTTCGGCGTGGTTATGGGTGGTATCGGAGTTATCGCGCTTGCGGGCATCGTGGTGAACAACAACATCGTTTTGATCGACACCTACAATGACCTCAAAAAAGCAGGGCTCTCGCCGCTGGAATCCGCCCTCCGCACAGGCGCGCAACGTTTGCGACCCGTGGTTTTAACGTCGGTCACGACGGCGCTTGGCCTGATGCCGATGGTGATTGGTGTGAACATCAACTTTTTCACCCGCGAGATCGTGTATGGCGCGCCCTCCACACAATGGTGGACAGAACTATCCTCGGCCATCGCAGGCGGCCTTGTGATTGCAACTGTGCTCACGTTGATCGTCACACCGGCCATGCTGATGTTGGGGGAGAAAAAGGCGCTCCGTGCCAAGCCGACACTTGGCCGTGTTGAGCCTAAACCTGCCTAAAAGGAACACGGTTTGAACATGCCTCATTAGGAAATGCTGCGCCGCCGTTTTTTTGGCTCGGCGCCGTTTCGCCACTAGGTTGAAATACTCCGCGTGCACTAACGCTAAATGTGGTTCAATCGTCCTCAGGTGCCAATGCGCACCAGAAACTCAGAGGACGTTATGATCAAATCAAACCTGAAATCCGGCACTGCTTTGCTGGTCTCTTTTGCCCTTATAACGCCCACCACAGGACTTGCCCAAACCACAGAAAACCCGTTCCCCTGCATTTCGCCTAGCGGTGATGAGATGGCGGACGCGGAACAGTTCGTCCAGAACTTGCTTGCTACGGGCATTGCTGAGTTGGATGCAGGGACCTGTTCACAGGACGCACTTGATCAAGCACTCGCGAGCGGTGGCGACGCCCTTGCTTTGGCGATTGGCGCTCCTGCTCAAGTCGAAGAACCCGAGGCCGAGGTGGTTGAGACTGCGCCTGCGGAGCCGGAAGTCGCCCCCGAAGAGGTTCAAGTAGATGAGGCTCCCGCACCAGAGGCCGCTATTGAAGCAGCGCCAGAAGTTGTTGAGGAACCCGTCGCGGAAGACTCGGTTGTCGAAGAGGTTGCACCAGACGCAACGGCAGTCACCCCAACAGAAGAAGCACCCATTGTTGAAAAGGTTGCGCCGGCTGGGGAGAGCCCTGTCGTAGAAGAGGCTGCACCCGCTGAGGAGGCCCCCGTCGTGGAAGAGGTCGCACCCGCTGAGGAGGCCGTCGTTGCAGAAGAGCCAGTTCCGGCGGAAGAAACCCCCGTTGCAGAAACTCCCACCCCTGAAGTTCAAACTGCTCCCGCCGAAGAAACCCTAACTCCAGAGGTTGCGGATGAAGCTGTGAAAGACGTGGCGCCCGAAGAACCAGCAGCCAAGCCTGCAAACGCAATAGAACCTAAAGCGGCCGAAACAGAAACCGTCGTCGCTCCCGCCGCTCCACAAGAGGCACCAGCTGGTGAAGCTGGCGGCGAAGTTGTCACCGATGAGGAGCGCCAGGCGATTGCTGCTGCAAACGCCCCAACGCAAGTCGAAACCTCAGCTGCGGCCACGACGGGTGTTGCCGAAACTGAAGCGGAGGTCACGACACAGACAATTACCAAGGATGATGTGCGCACAAGTGACGAAGATTTTGAAACATCTGTGAATGAAAAAGCTGAACCCGCGGCGAAAACGACCAGTAAGACCGAAGGTCTGTCAAACTTTGAAAAAGCCCTTCTTTTGGGACTTGGGGCAGTGGTCGTTGGAGCGGTCTTGAACAACGGCGACAAAGTTGTATCAAACTCTGGAGATCGGGTTGTCATCGAACGTGACGGCGAATTGCGTGTGTTGAAAAACGACGATGAATTGCTCCAACGACCTGGTTCGCAAGTGCAAACCCAGACGTTTCAGGACGGTTCCACGCGCACGGTTGTGTCCTATGAAGATGACAGTCAAATCATAACAATTCGCTCTAGAGATGGCACGGTTCTGCGCCGGACAATGATCCGCGCGAGTGACGGCAGCGAGGTCGTGCTGTTTGATGACACACGCGCCATTGAGGCCGTAGACTTTAAGGCTCTGCCCACGTTGGAGAGCCTTGAGAAACAACAACGCGCACAGGATGCGTCGCTTGAAACCGCCTTGCAGCGCGCCTTGTTTGTTGATGTCGGGCGTACCTTCTCGCTGCAACAAATTCGCGACTACAAGCGGGTGCGGGCCTTGGCGCCGCAAGTTGAACTCGACGCCGTAACATTCGCCACTGGCTCCGCAGCAATTGCCCCCAGCCAAGCCGAAGCTTTACGGGATCTTGGGCTGACGATGCGCGATATTATCGAAAAAGAGCCGTCGTCGGTCTTTCTCATCGAAGGGCACACAGACGCTGTTGGCGCGGCGAGTTATAACTTGGCTCTCTCCGACCGGCGCGCTGAAACCGTTGCATTGGCATTGACCGAATACTTTGCAGTTCCTCCTCAAAACCTGATCACTCAGGGCTATGGCGAAGCGGACCTAAAAGTAATGGTGCTCAGCGATGAGCGCGCAAATCGGCGTGCAGTTGTGCGCAATATTTCAAGCCTTTTGAAATAATCCGCAAGTGAACGTTCTGTCGGCTCACCGTTTTGGGTGGGCCGACAGAAATCGAGTACTATTGGACGGGGTATATTATGTGCCAAACCGCCGATAGCATATCTCGCACCGAAAGGCTGAGTCAGTGTTGATTGACTGGCAAAGGTAATGCAGTGTTAGCAAGTATTTTAAAAATGGATTTGTAATGTCAACTTTTGAAACTCTGGCGAAAGCCTCGTCCATGGGGCATTGGTCGCTCAACGGACGCCAGCAATTGGTTAAGGTTGTCAGCGCCTCTGGTCGCGACTACCTCATGAACAAAAGCGAAGCTGAACGCTTTGGTGGTGGCTATATAACCGAAAAGCGATATCTTTGGGGATTAAACAACCGTCAAATTGAACAAGTTCTAGGCCTTCGTCCCCATGAATTGAAGCATGTGGCCTTTGTCTTTGGGCTTTCGCGTTTGCCGACTTCAGACGAAGTTGATTTCCGTCTGACTGCGGATTTTCCGGACGGCAAATCACCTTTCGAGACGGGCGGCACCATATCTCGTGACTACACGAATGCAAAAACCAAAGCTGAGGCAGAATTTGCAACCGGCAAAGGTAGTACAGATCGCAGCTATTGGCCGGTGGTGGATTTTTATCCAATAGGCTCAGGCATGGTGCCCCAATGGCAGGTGCGCGCTAACGCGAAAATACCAGTTTCTGGGCTGCTCGCAACAGTCACCCAAGATCGGCCCTTCCCGCGCGAAAACGGTTCCGTAAAACCCTATACTCCGCACAACAAAGGACCGATTAGAGTTTAAGCAGAACGTCGTCGTGCTAGTTGTTGAGCGTTGAAAAGGAATCATTTTCCGTCCAAATCGCCTTTCGTGTAACAAAAATTGTGACTCAAGTAGCGGTGCCAAACTATGGTATGAACGAACGCTTGGGCCGTTGGAGACATTATTGGTTGAGAAAAGTCAGAAAATTAGTGTCATAATAACACTGGTCTTGTCACGGTTCAGTTCCGGTCTCTCAACTCATTTATGCTGCCCTTCGTTCAAATACCGAGGGGCTTTTGCCTCCCCGCAATGAATGTCGGCGGCGTGGATTATAAAATCCATTGATGTGCTGGAATATTGCGCCTTCAGCATGATCCGAGAGGAGGAGCAATTCCCTTTGCCGCTCACGGATACTTTGAAGCCCTGTTTTGTCAGGCATTTCTGGCAATCATGCGATCAGGATTGCGAGCCACGATCCGTATGGTAAACGGGGTGGCCGCCGTAATGCCACGGTCATAGCCCACGCGCGTATTGCCAGATTTCGCTTCATGCGATTGCTGCCCGCTGCTCGGCCAATGACGCAGCGGGAATATAAAATGACCTGTACCAAGGCCGTCTTATTTGGAACCTTCAGCGTTTCATCAAGGATCCAGACACTAGTAAACGGCAAGCCGGTATGAATCCAACGGAAGACTAGATCATTGAAGAGGTCCCTGATCTCCGCCTTATTCCCGACGGCCTTTGGAACCGTGCCAAAGCCCGCCAAAAGTCACCCGCAATGAGGTCATCAGCGATGGCGTTATTCACGCCGAACGCGCAAAGCGCCCCAAACATCTGTTTTCAGGAGTGTTGACCTGTGGGTGCTGGGAGGGCCACCATTGTAGGGAAGACCTACTTTGGCTGCGCCAATGCTCGCAACAAAGGCACCTGCAATAATCGCCTGTCCATCCTACAGGCTGATTTAGAGGGCCGTGTTCTGTCAGGCCTCAAAGACCACCTTCTGCATCCTGATCTGATTGCCGAGTTTGCGCGATCCTATCAAGAAGAATACAACCGTCTTGCTGCAACAATCGGACAAGACCACGCCAAAGCAGGACGCGACTTGGCACAGGTTACCAAACAGATAGACGCCATTGTCGATGCAATTTCTAATGGGATGCTCCAGCAGAGCATGAAGGCCAAGCTGGATGCGCTTGAGGCTCAGAAAGCCACTCTAGAGGCTAAGCTAGCAGAGACGGACAGCAATCCGCCTGTTCTGCTCCACCCAGACCTCGCGGTTATGTATCGCAGCAAGGTGGCCGACCTCACAGACGCCCTTAATGAGCCTAGTACAAGGACAGAATCTGGCGAGATCATCCGTAGAGGAAAGGAGGGCTTCTAGCAGTTATAAACACCTACGGCACAGCGTCGGACCGTACGGCGACCAACACCGGCTACGCTGATAGCACTAAGGCAACTGCCGCAGTTGCCGGTAGGACATCGGGCAAAGATTCACTCATTTCTTACCCTCCAAGGTTTTTGGGGTGCCCGCGCTCTGGAGTGTTCAAGGCTTGAAGCTACAGGCAGTGTCAAAACATGCATTGTACGTACCCTCGAACTCATCTTGAACAATGCGGGCAACGCCGTCGACGGCTTGAATTGTCAGAGGCTCATCCAGGATTTTGACACGATACGACCAGCCTTCTGCCGGTTTTAGCGTCTCGGCCAAAGTCATCAAACCGTCGTAAGTCATCTTTGGGTTGACCTTGGTTGTGAACGCTTGCATCACCCACGGCATGCCATCTGGATCGTCGAGAATATAAACAGGTTCACCCTTGTTAAACTGCATCACCGACTTGCGGCCGACTGTTGTTGGCTTGTAGGCCGTACCGCCTGGTTTGCCAAAAGTCTTTGGGAGGTCAACTTTACCGAACCAGCGGCCTTCGAGATTGTCGTAGGTCCCGACAGCGCCTGCCGGAATGTCCACAACATCGTTGACCCACCAGCGCGGGCCATTCTTGAAAATTCCTGCAACTTTGTACTGAGACTTCAAGGAGTCGGGCGTTATCTTATCCCAAATAGCGGGGGGGCAAGTGTCCTTTGGGTCCGCGCTATTGTTCAGCGCTGAAGTGTTGACAAAGTTTGCCGTCAAACCCGTTTTTGGGTCGCCTGTGATGAAGAACAATTCGCAGTACCTTACACCGCGCAAGCTTTCAAATTTTTGGCGTTTCGCATCGGCCCCGTCTGGAGCGGGAAGAGGATCGGCAAGAGCTGCGCCTGCTGCAATAATGCCCACGACAGTTATTGTTGAAATCGCCGTGGTCAGTTGATTAAAAATTCTGTTTTTCATTTTCTGTTCCTTGCGTAATCTAGTTTAGGTAAATGCACTGTGATCATTATCTTTGGTCTGGGGGCTATTTCTGCCTATAGACCGCAGGAGGGATCCAAGTTTTATCTAGAATCGAGGGTGCGGCTATCTCTGGATCATAGAGACGCATCACAAGGGTAAACTTTCCCTTTGGGGCCGGTAGCCAGTTGGCCTGCTTGTCCTTGCTCGGTTTTTCCGACTGAAGGTATACCTCAATGGAACCGTCGGCTCCGGCAACTAAATCATTGCGCTGGCTCAACTCATATCGATCAATTTCGTTGGGTACGAAGAAGAGGTCAGGGTCGTACATGGTCAGAGACCAGAACCCCTTTGCAGGAGGTAATTCCCCCTTTTCGAAGCGCATTACGTAGTTGTGTTTTGCCCCATCATAGTGGTGACCGTTACCGTCTTCTTGGCCCAGTGGATAGATCGCGTCTTGTGGGCGGTTCCACCCCGGCCCAAGGAGGTTCCCCATACCACGGGTTAAATAGTCTGTGCCCCAGTTACCAACCCCCTCGGTAAAATAGAGCCAGCCGTTTGTTTTGGGCTGTCGCTTCAAATGCGCGCCCATTTTGGCAAGGGCCAGCTTGGGAATTGGCTTAAACATCTCGCGCTCGAGCAGACCGAGATTTTCTGGAGTGAAGTCTTGACCTGAAACCAAGCCAATGCGTGCCATTTTTTCCATCATCTGCGAATCTGCGGCCGTCGGTGGATTGGTAATCCCCCCTAAAATTAGTGGTGTTCAAAAGTAGAATTTTCTCGGCAAGATATCTGAGGAGATTTTTGATGAAGATGACGAGATATAGTGAACCCCAAATTCTTGCGATCCTACGCC